>NZ_JH636434.1:1344580-1501628 GCF_000255655.1 Schlesneria paludicola DSM 18645
CTGGGGGTACGTCACCTACGTGATCCTACCCCGTTCGCCGGTGTCCCCCTTGCGGGTTCTCCCTCGACTTGCATGCCTAATCCACGCCGCCAACGTTCATTCTGAGCCAGGATCAAACCCTTTGAGTAGTGTTTCCGAACTGAACCACAAACCGCTGATAAATCAGGCAGCTTGAGATTCAGTGTTGTATGCACTGGGTTTGTCCGCTAGCCATGTGTTGACTGACCGATGAGTCTTACGACTCGGTTTGGTCATTTGTCTTCATCACAATTAAGTGATGGAGAACAAGGTCTTCGCACGGCCAGCAACCGCATCAATACGACAAGACTGATTCTCAAAACTCTCCAACCGTGTTTTCAAAGATCTGCCCCTCACTGCGTCACGCGTCGTGTTGACTGCGTTGCTGCGGTGCGGGAGGAAGATTCTAGGCGGCCTGACGCTGAGAGTCAATCAACTGGTCCAAGATTCTTTGGAATCTGTTGGAATCCAAAATCTCTTATCCGTCAGACCCAAAACGATGAACAAATGGACGGGTCGGAACGAAAAGATCGGAAGAGTCGCACGCAGCACACCAAACCACCCAAACAACGCAAGTCAACCCGCAAGTCGCTGAGGCCACACACCGCTTGTTTGCGGACATCCCGTCCCCACCCCCATGCCCAACTCAGTGCGGCCCCCGCTCGCTTGCTAAGTCGGCAGGTCATTACGGCTTTCCGAGCTGGATGTCCGCGAAGTCAAGAAAGACTCCCCAGTCCTCTCGAGTCATGGAGTGATTCCCCTTGCGCAGAAAGTAACCGAGCCGACTATAGAGAGGCTCCTGCAACGCCGGACGCTCTTTTGCCCCCAGCCCATCGACTTTCAGCAGGCGATAAACCGGGTCCGCGGCTTTGAGCATCTCGAATTGGCCATCCGGGTTCGCCCACTGATCTTCAACGGCATTTGAGAAAAGCACCGGACGAGGTGCGCAAAGCGCTGCCAGGCAATGCTGATCGAACGGCAACTTCTCGGGATGCTCATTGAAAAGCGTGAAATTGTCGCAAAACCAGTGAGGGAAATGCGTATTGATTCGCGCAACGGTTTCCATCTTCTTGGAGTCAACCGGAATTCGACTCGGCGCCGTGCCGCCGCAACCAGCCTGATGAGGGATCGCCAGTGCGATGCGTTCATCCATCGCCGCCGCTAGCAACGCGGTCTTGCCATTGCGCGAATGCCCCACGGCGATGATTCGCGATGGATCAATCGATTGGGAATACTGGCTCACTAACAGATCCACACCGCGATGGAAGCCCCAGGCCCATGTCGCAATCGTGCCGGCATCATCGGGTCTGGGCGAGGTTTGTCCGGGCGCATAGAACGCGGGCTCAATGCCATCCGAAAACTCGGGTGTGTCGGGATCAAGATCGGCGCTCCGAAAGCACGCAAATGCATACCCATGCTCAATGATCAGATCCACATTCCAATCATGCGCCTGCGTTCCACGCCCCGCTTCCGTGGCACGCTCGTTCACCTGACCGCCGCAACTTTTGTAGACCCAGCCCTCGGGGACATGAATCTTCGGATGATTCACCATGGCGTGATTTCCACAGAAATTCATCGCGAGAAATACAGGGGCAGGTTTTGTCCTTTGATTGGGAACAACAACCAGGACATGCATGCGGTGAGTCAGATCGGGCCCCTTGAAGGCCAGACGACACTCACTCATTGTCGCCTTGCCACCGAGAAACTGATCATCCGTGAACAACACCTCTTCCAACACCATCGCCTGAGGTTTGGGAGGCAAAAACCCATACATGTAATGCTGAAACAACGCCTTCAATTCCGGACGACGCTTTTCATTCCAGTCGTTCGCGGTTGTGATCCTGGTCCCGTCGAGCATCACGAGCGGATCAGGCAACTCAGCCCGATCCGGCAGTGCCGCGAATTCCGGAAACTCAAGCCCGACCGACGTCCGACAGACAAGACATAAACCGAACGCAATCCAACACCGAAGATTCGAGTACATCCACAGAGCCTCTCGCTAGAACATCGCGTAAAAAAACCTCAGCGTCAGTGGAAAACCCACGCTGAGGTGAAAATCATGATCGAAAGCCCGAAACGTCACAACAGCCTGCTAAACACAGGCCCGCGACGCTTCGGAGTGCCACAGAACCGTCAGAACAGGTGACGATCGGCAGCCAGCCCTAAGGCAGCGTCACTTCGACGAGCCCCGGTTGCTTTTCCTGGAGCGCCTGCGCCGTCTCTGGATCGACATAGTCGCTGTGACACGAAGCCTTTTCATCCGAGGTGGCAGCCATCACCTTTTTCGTCTTCGCAGCAAGACGATGAATTTCGTCCGGACTGAGCACACCTCGCTTCTCGAGGATTTCTTGTTGCTCGGGTGTCAGGGCCGCGGTCACCTTGGCCTTGTCCCACTGATAGAGATCATCCTTACCCGAAGTGAACTCAACGATTTCTTTACTGATGCGGACGCTGCACCAATCGTGGCCGCACATGGCACAGAAATCGGTATCAACGTCCAGATCCTCATCGTGATAAGCGCGAGCCGTATCGGGATCAAAGCTGAGCTCAAAGTGCTTTTCCCAATTGAGTGCAGCACGAGCCTTCGTCAGTTCGTCGTCCCGATCGCGCGAGCCGGGAATCCCCAACGCCACGTCGGCAGCATGGGCCGCGATCTTATAGGCGATGCAGCCCTGCTTTACGTCGTCTTTCTTCGGCAGCCCCAAATGCTCTTTCGGAGTGACATAGCACAACATGGCCGCGCCGTGGTAACCGGCGGCCGTCGCACCGATGCAACTCGTGATATGGTCGTAACCGGGGAAAATATCCGTCACCAGAGGGCCAAGGACATAGAACGGGGCGCCGTGGCACAACTGCCTCTGCAGCTTCATGTTGTATTCGATTTGGTCGAACGGAACATGCCCCGGCCCCTCGACCATGACCTGCACACCCGTGCGCCAGGCACGCTCTGTGAGTTCACCGAGCGTGACGAGTTCCGCCAACTGAGCCTGATCAGTCGCATCCGCCAGGCCTCCGGGTCTGAGACCATCACCAATCGAGAACGTGACGTCGTACTCACGCATGATCTCACAGATTTCTTCCCAATGGTCATACATGGGATTCTGCTTGCCATGAACGAGCATCCACTTAGCCAGAAGTGATCCGCCGCGACTGACAATTCCGATCAAACGCTTTTTCACAAACGAAAGATGTTCACGAAGCACGCCTGCGTGAATCGTGAAGTAGTCAACGCCCTGCGCCGCCTGTTGGCGCAATGATTCCAGAATGATTTCCGTCGTCAGTTGTTCGATGCGGCGACCGATGATCATGGAATAAATCGGCACGGTCCCAATCGGCACGGTGCTGTTTTTCACGATCGCTTCCCGGCAGGCATTCAGATCACCGCCTGTTGACAGATCCATGACGGTATCTGCCCCCCACCGCTCGGCCCATTTCAACTTTTCGACTTCCTCGTCGGTGCTCGACGACACCGGCGAAGCCCCCATATTGGCATTCACCTTCGTCTTCGAGGCACGTCCGATCGCCATCGGATCAAGCAAATGCTGCAAGTGAACCCTGTTCGCGGGAATGACCATGCGCCCCGCCGCGACTTCATCGCGGACCTGTTCTGCCGTGAGATGGGGCTCTCGCTCGGCTACGCGTTTCATTTCAGGCGTAATGATTCCGCGTCGCGCCGACTCAAGCTGCGTCACAGGGACAAATCCGGCCGGTGGCAACCAGGCATCCGCTTGCTCATAACTCTGACAGCCTTCGCCCGCTCCAAACCCGGGCTTCAAAACCCAATCAGCGGGCATGAAATCCCAAGCCGTTTTCTCGGAGGCAACGGGCATTCCGGGCGTATCCGGCGACGCAAAGGTCAGTGCGCCAGCGCGGCCAGGCTTCAATGCAGGCCGCTGAGCAAAACTTCCTGGCGTCGTGCCCTGAGCAGTTGACGAGGGGTTTTCTCCCAAAGGAGGAAGCGTATAGGTAATCGTATGTGAGTCGATGGACATGGGCATCTCTTTCGCGGGGCGACTGCAACGTAAAGACGCATGGACAAGCGTTGGATTCGACCAACAAATCACATGTCATACGTGAGTTGTGGCAAACCGAACGACAGTGTGCCACGCAGAGTCATAGTAGTTAAATGGCCGTCACTTTTCAAAATGCCGTGATCACCGGTCGTCCGTGATTCAGGGAAATAGCCGAGTTTCACCATCGAGCTTCAGACGGCAAACGACCGTCGTCTGTCGTCACCAAGCAGGAAGTTGCCCCTCGTTACCAAGCGACCGCTTGATAACGCCACATACCATTTCGCTTTCTGTCGATCATGAAAGCGCCCTGGCCCCGCCCGATACGCGTTCTTGAGATCGGAAACGCACAGGATGAACCGCGCCGGGGAAACTTGTGTCGGGGGGGCGTTACCAAGCGGAAGCTTGGTAACGAGGAAAAACAGTCCGCGATCAGCAGCCTGCTCAAAGAAACACAGATCGCGCACCGCAGTGCGCGATCTGTCATGAATCCCAATCCAGAAGCGGTGACTCAGATTTCGTCTCGACTGGAAGGTGGCCCGATAATCGCGGTGATTTCGTCCAAATCAAGCGACTCTTTTTCTACGAGCGCGTCGGTCAACGCGTCCAGTTTTTGACGGTGCTCCGTCAGAATCTCTACGGCACGTTGATCCGCTTGAATCAAGAAACGCTGCACTTCCGCATCGATGACGCGCGCCGTATTGTCGCTGTACTCGCGCTGATCGCTGGCCATTTCCTTGCCAAGGAAGGGATGCTCTTCCCCATCGCGAAACGCCACCGGACCAATCGCCTCGCTCATCCCCCAGCGTGTGACCATTCGCCGCGCAATTTGCGTGGCGCGTTTCAAGTCGTCTTCCGCACCTGCGGAATACTCATTGAAGACCATTTTCTCAGCCGCACGGCCCCCCAGCATGAACGCCAGTTGCGAGTGCAAACGCTTTTCGCCGATGTTGTAACGATCTTCGTCCGGCATCAATTGTGTGACGCCCAAGGCCCGGCCACGGGGAATCACGGTGACCTTGTGGACCGAGTCGACTTCAGACAGAAGCCAGGCCAGCAGGGCATGCCCTGCCTCGTGATAGGCAGTCATCTTGCGTTCCTTGGGTCCCAGAACTTCTTCGCGTTTGGGGCCCATCAGAATCTTGTCACGCGCCTGGTCGAAGTCTTCCGACGTCACATTATCGCGATTGTCACGTGCGGCGTTCAGCGCGGCTTCGTTGACGAGATTTTTGAGTTCGGCCCCCGAGAATCCGATCGATCCGGCCGCAACCTTCTCAAGATTGACGTCATCGTTCAGCGGAACCTTGCGGCTGTGCACTTTCAATATCGCGGCGCGACCGGTTTTGGTCGGCCGATCGACGGTGACATGTCGGTCAAAACGCCCCGGACGTAACAGCGCGGGATCGAGAACATCAGGACGGTTGGTGGCGGCGATGACGATTACCGCTTCCGTTTGCTGAAAACCGTCCATTTCACTGAGAATCTGATTGAGTGTCTGCTCACGTTCGTCATGACCACCGCCCAGGCCAGCACCTCGAATGCGACCGACGGCGTCGATCTCGTCGACGAACAGGATGCATGGAGCATTTTCCTTTGCAGTGCGGAACATATCGCGAACGCGGCTCGCCCCGACGCCGACAAACATCTGAATGAATTCAGAGCCATTGATCGCGTAGAACGGAACGCCGGCCTCACCTGCGGTGGCGCGTGCCAGCAGGGTTTTTCCGGTCCCGGGCGGCCCCATTAGCAGCACACCCTTAGGAATTTGAGCTCCCAGGCGCTGAAATTTTGCGGGTGTCTTGAGGAATTCAACAACTTCCTGCAGGTCCTGCTTCGCATGCTCCATAGCCGCGACATCATCGAAAGTGGTCTGGTGTTCGTTCGGCTTGAATCGCTTCGCCGGGCTGCGAATGAAACTTCCCAGCGGGCCAGATCCAAATGGATCGCTATTGCGGCGGATCATGCTCCACAAGACCCAGAACAGGAATGCGAACGGCAGGATCTGGATCAATAGCCAGAGGAATTCTCGCGAGCTGAACGCGCCATTGGCTGACTTCGCCTTGATAATGACGCCGTTCTTCAGCAGATGGTCTTTCAGTTCGTGGTCGAGCGGAACAGGAAGAATCATCTCGAACTCTTCGGTCAGCTTTCCAACCTTGCTGTCCGGCGACTCGGGAATCACTTTCCAGCGTCCCCTGACGCTCTCGCCCTGGAATTCGACAAAGTCGATGTTCTTCTTTTCCGCCTGCTTCCAGACAAATACGTAGTCGACGTTCGAATTCTTCGGCGTCGAAAGGCTGAACAAGATGACGGCGATAATCACCCCGACGGCAAACAACATCCCCCACGACGAGGAAAAGACCGTCCCACTGCTTTCACGACGCGGATCTCGACGTGGTGAGGAAGAATCCGGGCCACGTGAAGGGGAATCATCAGTCATGCGTACTTCCGAGAAAAGTGATGTCGATCCGGTGGTGCGTCTGACAGCCATTCAAAATCAGCGAGACGGACACCTCAGCATATACAGATTCAAGGCTGTTCGAACCTTGGCGGGGCCAGTCCCCTTGATTTCAACAGGCTGCTATGGAGGGAGGTTATGCGATAGTGGCCAGTTCGTCGATGTTTCGGGGCAACACAGCCAGCGATAATCGAAAATCCGCGTCCCCACGAAATAAGCCCCAAACATCCAACCTCGAAGTGACACGTCGATGATCTCGCTTCAGCAGGGCAGTTCGCCAGCGGGCGGTGCTCGCCAAGCTGTCGGAGATCGTGACAGCGCCACTAATCCTTCCACCAATAGCGAAGAATGCACCACAGAGCTTGAAATCCATCTTTCATCCCAATGTGCTTTCCTTCCTGATAGGTCCGACCGTGATAGCTGATCGACATCTCGAACACGCGTAGTTTTCGCCTGGCAATCTTCGCCGTCAGTTCGGGCTCAATCCCGAATCGATTCTGTTTCAAAGTCCCCCAAATATCCGCAAGTGCCTCACGAGTAAAGACCTTGTAACACGTCTCCATATCGGTCAGGTTCAGATTGGTGAACCCGTTCGAGACCAGCGTCAGGACTTTGTTCCCGATAGAATGCCAGAAATAAAGGACACGGTGTTCTTGGTCTCCGAGAAAGCGGCTTCCGTACACCACGTCCGCCACTCCCTGGATGATCGGCCGAAGCAACCGCGAATACTCAGACGGATTGTATTCCAGATCGGCATCCTGAATGATGATCGCGTCGCCCTTCGCCAGCGAAAACCCAGTACGAACTGCTGCTCCTTTGCCCTGATTTACTTCGTGATACGAAACTCGAATCTCATTCATCGGATCGGGATTGTCAGCCGCTTCCCGCTCAAGCTGCTTCAGGATTTCGCGCGTCCCATCCTTACTGCAATCTTCAACCAGAACCAGCTCTTTCTTGATCGGAACCGCTCGCACCCGATCAATCAGAACCCGTAAGGTTCTTTCTTCATTGTAGATTGGGATGACCACTGACAACACAAAATCGTCTGGTATGGCATAGAGCCCCAGTTGATGGCACGCGGTGCCGCCCAATGTCGACCTCAGCGTCGCGTACCATTCCTGCGAATAAGGTCGTACATTGCTGTCGAATTCCTCGGGGACCATGCGGACTCCATCTGTCTAGTTGCGGCAAGCCATACACCTGATCTCCGGTTCATAAGGTGGTCGACATTCGTGCGGACCCGCGCGATCGTCTACCACGATGTTCGCCTTCACTTGGCGACCGTACGATGAACGTTCGCCGAGTATTTGCCAAGATTCCGTCATCTTGGTCAAAATCCATGGGTCGCGTCGTACTGATCGAGGACATGAATTTTCGGAATATCGCGAAGATCGAAACATTGTTGTACATTCTTGAAACGTTCCTGTCATCCGAGTCACAACCACCATCATCAGCCTGATGGACGACGATCGGATTCGCAGTTTCCCGTTGCATTCTTTATTCATCCGGAACTCTCATGGCGATTCAAACGCTCGTGTTGACCGATGCCGATTCGGGCGTCCATCTTGATCATGGAGAACTTCGCCCCAACAGCCGGTTGAATCTTGCGGGCTCGGCAAACTGGTCGATCCGATGGCGAACGCTACGCGGCGGAGTCTCGGAAGGGGTCGACGTGGTCGAACTCGACAACGGTGATTTATCGCTCTCTATTCTGCCCACGCGGGGGATGGGGATCTGGAAGGGTCGATTTCACGATTTGCCTCTTGAATGGAAATCTCCTGTCGAACGCCCCGTCCATCCCGCGTATGTCAACCAACTCGATCGCGGTGGGATTGGTTGGCTGCACGGATTCAACGAACTGCTCTGCCGTTGTGGTCTTGCGTTTCTGGGCCCGCCGGGCGACGACAACGGCGAGCGAATTACGCTGCACGGCCGAATTGCCAACTTGCCTGCACACCGGGTCGAAGTTCGGGTCGATACGTCTGGACGGGGATCACTCGAAGTCGTTGGCATTGTCGACGAATGCTCGATGTTTGGGCCGCGGTGGCGAATGACGTCCACGATTCGCCTCGAAGCCGGTTCGTCACGATGCTCAATCGTGGACGAGATCACCAATCTGGGCGGCCGCGCCTCCGAACTTTCGCTGCTCTACCACATCAACGTGGGCCGGCCATTTTTAGAGCCATACGCATCCTACTCGGTCCCCAGCATCGAAGTTGCGCCGCGCGATGCCCGCGCCGCGGAAGGAATCGAAACGCACTCGATCTACGGCGCGCCTGTCGCGGGATTCGCCGAACAGGCGTATTTCCACACGCCACTGGGCGGTGCCGACGGCTGGACGACAGCGCTGCTCTCAAACGCCAGTGGTCACGCCGCATTCGCGGTCCATTTTCAAACGCGCCAACTCCCCACGTTCACAGTCTGGAAGAACACCGTCGCGGAAGCCGATGGCTATGTCACCGGACTCGAACCAGGCATCGTCTTCCCGAATTTCCGTGCAGATGAACGGAAAATGGGACGGCTACCGCTCATCCAGCCTGGCCACACGTACAAGTCAGAACTGGCCCTCGAAGTGGCCGACACCCTCGAATCGGTGCGGCGGATTCAGGAACGGGTTCACCAGCTTCAGGGAGGCGCAACTCCCGTCATCCATCCGCAGCCGATCGCACGATTGACCCCGTCCGCCGGATAGCCAACGAACGCGGAAGGCCCGAATCCGGTCCTCGTTCGTTCCCGCGTTACCAAGCTCCAGCGTTCTTCCTCGTTACCAAGCTCCAGCGTTCTTCCTCGTTACCAAGCTCCAGCTTGGTAACGCCTTTTATTCTATTTATTCTGTTTCGATGACCTGACGTGCGCAGCAGCACATCAGCTCGATATCTCACTCCGCGGAAACCGAGAGTTCTCACAACCTCGCTTCCAAATCGGGAGCATGAATTTCAAATGCTCCCTCACCTCACGAGTGGGAACCATTCAGGACCGACGCATAGACCTCACGGATCTGTTTCGTCATCGTTTGATGCCGAAATCGATCCGTGAATCGGTCCCGGCCGGTGTCCCCCAAGCATCTCCGCAGCTCCGGATCGGACGCCAGTTCGCACAGCGCCGCGGAAAGCAGGTCAATTTGCCGAGGCGGAATCAGGAATCCCGTTTGGCCCGGGATCACCACCTCTTTGGCTCCATCAATGTCATAGCTTACAACCGGTTTACCCGCGATCAGGCCCTGAGGAAGCACGCGTGCAAGGCCTTCCCAAACACTGGTATGGACAACAATATCCATCGCATGGATCAGCTCTGGCACTTGCTCGGGTGGAACGAGCCCCGCGAAGACAAAGTGATCTCGCAGCCCCTGCGTTCGCAGGTCTTCTTCGAACTGCGGACGCAGAATGCCATCGCCAACAAGCAAGAATCGAACGGCGGGACAGCGATCGACCACGGCTCGGGCCGCTTTGATCAGATATTCGTGCCCTTTCAGTGGAAACAATCGCGCCACTTTGCCAATCACGACATGGTCCGGCTTCAAGCCCAATTCCGCACGAACCACCTGTGGACTGCGTGGAGGTACGAGAAACGGCTCGACGTCAAAGCCACTGTAGACGGTGACAAACTTGTCGCGCGGTGCCACCTTCGCTGCGACGTATTGATCCGTCATCGCGTCACAAACCGAAATGAACCGCGCCGTTCGCGGTGCGGCCCAGCGTTCGAGCTGTTCGTACAGCCGGTACGCGAGCGGATGCTGTCCAAAATGAAACGACGCCCCGTGGATGGTATGGACACAGGGCAGACCCAGCTTTGCGGCCGCCGCCCGTCCGATAATCCCCGCCTTTGACGAATGGGTGTGAAGCAGATCTGGCTTGATTTCACGCAGCATTCGCTGAAGATCACGATACGTTTTCCAGTCCCGCCAAGGATGGATGGCTCGACGTGAATCGTCGAGCAGCCTGAGATCCAGTCCGCCACGTCGCGCGCGGTCTTCGAGCGAACCTTCGGGTCCCAGCCCCGGTCCCGTAATCAACGTGACCTGGTCGCCGAACAGGTGATGCTGATCTTCAACCGTCAGCAGCGTATTCTCTTGGGCACCCCCGACGATGAGCCGCGTAATGTAATGAACGATCTTCATGAGATTTGGGCAAACCAGCAGAGTCGGTCAACGGCGCGAGGGTCCGCGAGGCGTCGAGTTTGTGAACGTGTTGTTCGTGTCATGCTAAACCGAACGAGAATATTGGGATAGCGCAAACAAGGTTCGCAACGCCAAAGATGTCGTTGCGTTTTCACTCCAAACAGACTGTGCATCACCGATCTTCGACAAAAACGAGTCGGCAGCAGAAGACTTGAGCCAAAGTCGGCGAAATCTGACGATTCGGGCTAATTAGTCGACTCAAAACTGCACTTGTGGCAGTTTTGACCTCCTCATATCCTCACCGCGTGTCTACTGAATGGAATCAGTTCGAGTCAATCAGATCGCACGAAGAGACTTGAGGTGACCGCGGCGCGAGAACGGATCAATTCTCGGCTTCGTCACAGGGCGCAGTGTTTTCTCACAACGAACCAATCAGCCAGTCCAAGGTGACAAACTGAGGGAAAACGCTCGTCCGCAGTCGTCGTTGCATCCTGATTGACGCCAGTGCTCAAGAGGAATGGAATCCGATGCACGTTCTGCATGTTGTTGGCGCGCGACCCAATTTCATGAAGGTCGCTCCTGTCCATGCCGAGTTTCGTGGACGCTCGCAGGTGCGACAAACCCTTGTGCACACGGGCCAGCACTACGACGCCAATCTTTCGGACATCTTCTTCGAACAGTTGCAGATCCCCCGGCCAGACGTCTCGCTGGAAGTCGGTTCGGGATCGCACGCGGTGCAAACGGCCGAAATCATGATTCGTTTCGAGAAGACGATTCTCGAACGTCAACCAGACCTTGTCCTTGTCTACGGTGATGTGAACTCGACGGTCGCCGCGACGCTCGTTTGCGCGAAGATCGGGACAAAGATCGCACATGTCGAAGCGGGACTTCGGTCGTTTGATCGAACGATGCCCGAAGAAATCAACCGACTTGTGACGGATCAGTTGGCAGACCTGTTGCTGATTCCGTCGGAAGAGGCCGAGGGCAATCTGCTGCGTGAAGGCGTCGCCCGCGAGAAAATCCATTTCGTCGGGAACGTCATGATCGACACACTGCGAACGCTGCTGCCGCAGGCACGCATGCCCCAGGTGACCGGACTGGGCGACCGATATGCCTTGGTGACGTTGCATCGCCCATCGAACGTGGACGAACCAGAATCGCTTCGTCGAATCCTGGAAACATTGACCACGATCAGTGAAAGCATGCAAATCGTTTTCCCTGTCCACCCTCGGACCAAGGCTCGGATCGAAAGTCTCGGGTATCGATTCGAGAACTCCGACCGGATCTTCGCGATTCCTCCAACCGGCTATCTGGAGTGTCTGGCCCTTCAGCAACGAGCCACGGTCGTCGTCACTGATTCGGGAGGGCTGCAGGAAGAAACAACCGCATTGGGTGTCCCTTGCCTGACCGTGCGCGAGAATACCGAACGGCCCATCACGATCACGCATGGAACGAATACGCTGGTCGGCACCGACATGAACATGCTGCTGGACGAAGTCTCGAAAGTTCTGGCAGGTCAAGGAAAAGGTGGCCGGATCCCACCACTCTGGGACGGTCGGGCCTCGAAACGAATCGCCGATATCGTGCTGGGTGTGGAAGCTCAGACGGTGCGACGAGCCGCATAGGTCGGCGATTGAGCTTCATCGAGTTGCCGTCAGCTCGGCACGCAGAACACTTACGGAGACCTCGACCGAATGAAATCACGAACTAAACAACTCAGCCAACGTTGACGGAATTCGGGACGCTCAAGACATCAATTTGCAGAGTTTGAGACAGTTGTGGATGCACCCTCGCTTCATCGATGCTGGAACTTGCTGCGGTACTTCGGCCCTTCGTGGCTGATGTATCGCGTCTACCATGCGGCACGAATGAAGACGGGACTGATCCGCCGTCAATTGCCCAGACGATCGTGGGATGAGCTGCCTCTGAAACCGCTTCTGAATGACCCGAATCTCGCCGACCCCGAACGGTTGGCGAATCACCGGGACACAGACTCGCCGCGTTTCTTTTTCGATCCCACGTCACGCCCCGGCCTCAAGGCTCAATTCGCGCAGTGGGACTCCACGACGAGCCCGCTTGAAATCGCAAATGAGGTTGGACTTGGAACGTTGCGATTCTTCTCGCACGAGCGGGTCAATGTTGGATTTCCTCCGCAATGGCATGTGGACCCTTTCACGGAGTCCTCGTTTCCCGACGACCGCCATTGGAGCCAGATCGCCGATTTTGGCGCCGGCGACATCAAACTTGTCTGGGAGACCAACCGGTTCGGATTCGTCTTTCCACTCGTACGTTCTTATTGGAGAACGGGCGACGAGCAGTACGCTGAGATGTTTTGGCAACTCGTCGAGAGCTGGCGCGCGGCGAATCCTCCGGAATCGGGAGCAAACTGGAAATGCGGACAGGAGATCAGCCTGCGCGTCATGGCGTGGTGTTTCGGCCTATATGGTTTTACCGGCAGCCACGCCTCGACACCTGCTCGAATCGCGATGCTGATTCAGATGCTGGCAGTCTCGGGTCAACGGATTGAGGCGAACATCGGATACGCCCTCAGCCAAAAGAACAATCATGGGCTCAGCGAAGCAACCGGGCTTTGGACCATCGGCGGATTGTTTCCCGAACTGAAGCACGCATCACGCTGGGCAACGCTCGGACGTCGGTTGCTTGAGCGACAGGCGTTTGACCTGATCTACCCGGACGGCGCCTTCTCGCAACATTCCATGAACTATCACCGGGTGATGCTACACGACTACCTCTGGTCGATTCAGCTCGGAAATGTCTTGGGACAACCGTTCTCCCAAACGCTTGGCGAACGAATTGCCGCTGCGGGAGACTTTGTCTACCAGGTGCAGGATCATATCACCGGACGCGTTCCCTGTTACGGACAGGACGACGGAGCCCTGATTCTGCCGCTCAGCAATTGTGACTATCGCGACTTTCGGCCCGTTGTTCAGGCGGCCCACTACCTCACGACGGGCGAACGTCGATTTGAGCAGGGACCGTGGGACGAAGATTTGCTCTGGCTTTTCGAGGCGAATCCGACCGGCAACCTGACTGAGGATCAACCCGAAACGACGCCGATCGACCGATCGATTTCGGACACGGCCCCTTCTGTTCGGCATGATCTGAACGCCGCCGACGGCGGCTACTGGACGCTGCGGTCACGCGATGGATTCGCGATGACGCGTGCCGGCAACTTCCGTCACCGACCGGCTCAAGCCGATCTGCTTCACGTCGACATCTGGTGGCGTGGCGAAAACATCGCAATCGATCCGGGCACGTTTAGCTACAACTCCCCTCCTCCCTGGGACAATCGACTGGCCCACACGGCGTTCCACAACACGGTCACTGTCGATGGTTTGGACCAGATGGAACGTGCAGGCCGATTTCTTTGGCTGCCGTGGGCGCGCGCCACATCGTTTGGTCGTCATGCCGTCAAGCAAGGCGATGTCGCGTGCTGGAACGGTGAGCACAATGGTTATCGACGCCTCCCCGATCCGATCATACATCGACGAGGCCTGCTACGGCTTGGAGCCGATCACTGGCTGGTCATCGATTCTCTTCAAGGCGACAAACCCCACCTGTACCGGTTGCATTGGCTGCTGATGGATGCACCGTATCAGGTCGATGCCGACTCCACGTCCATGACGTTGATGACGAGTGCAGGCCACTATTCGGTGGCGTTGGCATGCTCATCCGTTGACGGGGCCTTCGAGGTCGCCCGCGCGGAAGCCGATTCCGCCGTCGGTTGGCGTTCCGCCTACTATCACTCACGCGAGCCCGCGATTGCCATAAGTCAGAAGGCAACCGCATCACGGATCGTGTTTGCCACGCTGTTTGGGCCCGACGCCACAACACCCAAGATTGAACTGGACAAGGTCCAGGTTCGCGGATGGGACTGGAACGCAACGATTTCCCTGAATCTCTCGCAGAGATCAGGCACGCCACTTGTCAGATCAATTGAAACCAGTGGATCTCTGCTGAACACGTCCGCCGCATCGGCCCCAATTCGCTCACTTTCGGAGATGACCCAATGCACGTCCTGTTGATTCACCAAGCATTCGTGTCGCCCGATGACGCAGGCGGAACGCGGCACTACGAATTGGCTCGACGTTTCGTCGATGGCGGCCAGCAATTTTCGATCGTCGCCAGTGACCTGAGTTATCTGAGTGGTAAGAAATGCAGTGCGGAAGCACACGTGCAGGACTTCGATGGCGTCCAGGTTCGACGCGCGTGGACCTACTCGGCCCTGCATCGCAGTTTCGTATGGCGAGTCGTGTCGTTCCTGTCGTTCATGATCAGTTCCATCTGGGTGGCTCTGAAAGTCAAGAATGTCGATCTGGTCATCGGAACATCGCCGCCGATTTTCCAAGCGGTTTCGGCCTGGGTCATTTCAGTCATTAAGTGGCGCCCATTCCTCTTGGAAATCCGCGACCTATGGCCCGAATTCGCCATCGATATGGGCGTTCTCAAAAATCCCGTTCTGATCTGGATGTCGCGACGTCTGGAACGATTCCTTTATTCGCAAGCGAACCATCTTTTGGTGAATTCGCCAGCCTATCGCGACTACCTGATCGATCTGGGAATTCCTGCCGCGAAGATCAGCTTCATCGCGAACGGCGTCGACCCTGACATGTTTGTGACAGAAAAGAAGTCTGGCCGGCTTCGTAAAGAATACCTCCTTCAAGACAAGTTTATCGTGACCTATGCCGGCGCCATGGGAATGGCGAACAATCTCGAAATCGTCCTGGAAGCCGCGGCTACACTGAGCGACCTGCCCGATGTCCACTTCCTCATGGTGGGTGATGGAAAGGACAGAAAGAAGCTGGACGAAGCGACCGAGCGTTTGCAATTGACCAATGTCACCTTCACCGGGTCACGCCCCAAATCGCAAATGCCCGAGATTCTCGCCGAATCGGACGTTTGTCTTGCCGTGCTGCGTGATATTCCGATGTTTCGCACGACGTATCCGAACAAGGTCTTCGACTACATGGCCGCCGCCCGTCCCGTCGTGCTTGCGATCGACGGTGTGATTCGACAAGTGATCGAGGCCGCTGACGGAGGAATTCCGGTCCCACCCGGAAATCCGACGGCCATGGCGAATGCCGTTCGAACGCTCTACCAAAACCGACCACGCAGTGAGCAGATGGGACAGCAAGCACGTGATTATGTGATCAAGCACTTTGATCGCAATCAGCAGGCGCAGCAGTTTGGCGAGCTCATCCATCAGGTCGGCAAGAAAAGGGCAGCCTGACATGACACACGGCTTCTATCGGAATGGCGGCAAACGCTGCTTCGATCTGGCGATTGCCATCCCCGCACTGATCATCTTCGCACCCGTCCTTGCGATGACGGCGGTGGCCGTCCGTCTGTTGCTCGGCTCGCCAATCCTGTTTCGACAAGAACGGCCCGGACGCGGGGGGCGTCTCTTCCGGATCTGCAAATTCCGGACAATGACCGACGCTCGCGATGCGAATGGAAATCTGCTCGATGACGATCGGCGACTCACCGCATTTGGACGATTTCTGCGTTCCAGCAGCCTGGATGAGCTTCCGGAACTTTGGAATGTCGTGACGGGTCAGATGAGCCTCGTCGGTCCACGGCCGCTGAAAGTACGGTACTTGCCAATGTACTCGCGCGAGCAGGCCCGACGGCACGACGCGACACCAGGCATCACAGGGTGGGCTCAAGTCAACGGACGAAATGCCGTGGCGTGGGAAGAGCGTTTCCAACTGGATGTCTGGTACGTCGACAATCAGAGCCTGTCGCTCGATCTGCGAATCCTTTGGATGACGATCTCTGCCGTCTTTGGTCGGCGGGGAATCACGGCCGAGGGTCACCCTTCCATGCCGGATTTTGAAGGCACGAAAAAAACGGTCGTCATTGGTGCGGGAGGCCATGGCAAAGTTGTCGTCAGCGTGCTGCAAGCCGCCGGTCGCGTCGTGGATGCCGTCTATGATGACGAAAAGTCCCTTTGGGGAACGGAAGTCTTGGGCGTGCCCGTGCTGGGTCCGATCTCAGAACTGCAACAAGATCCAAAACGCTATGCGGGAATTATCGGAATCGGTTCGGCCAAATTGCGTCGACGACTGGTCGAGATACTCGACCTGGAATGGTTGACGGCGATTCATCCACACGCGTCTGTTCATCCTTCCGTAAAACTGGGAGCGGGAACCGTCGTGTTCGCGGGCGCTGTGCTTCAGCCAGGGGCCGTCGTAGGTAATCACGTGATTGTGAACACTGCCGCCTCCATCGACCATGACTGTCAGATCGGTAGCTTTGTGGGAATCGGTCCGGGCACGCATTTGTCCGGGACGGTGCATATCGCAGACGGCAGCCTGCTTGGAACCGGATGCTGCGTCTTGCCGAATGTGTGCATCGAATCCGACGTCACCATCGGGGCGGGGACAGTTGTCATCGAAAATGTCGCGCGGGGGTGTACGGTCGTCGGTCCCACTCCACGTATTGTCCGACGACTTGAAATCGAAGGCGAACGCAAAGCCGCGTAGTGAAGCCGAAACTTCGCCCACTAAAGATGAATTCGCAAAAAACGGCACGTTAGACATCGCTGAACAAGGAAGCGCCATGACCCATCAAGCTCATCCGTCGACTCAGATACTGGCACTCGATGGTGGTACACCCGTTCGATCAGGTCCCATGTCGCCCTGGCCGTTTTTTGACGACGAACTGATCGAAGCGTCGTCGCGTGTCCTGCGGTCCAACAAGGTGAACTACTGGACTGGCGAAGAAGGAAAACTTTTCGAACAGGAATATGCTGCGGCAATCGGCGTCGATCATGCGATTGCGCTGACGAATGGCACGGTCGCACTGGAACTCGCTCTGTACGGATTCGGTATCGGCCCCGGTGATGAAGTCATCGTCCCCAGCCGCACCTTTATTGCTTCCGCAAGTTGCGCCGTGATGCGAGGTGCGACGCCTGTTGTCGCCGACGTCGATCGTGACAGCCAGACCTTGACCGTCGACACAATTCGCGATGTCATCACCAGCCGCACAAAGGCGATTGTCGCCGTTCATCTCGCGGGTTGGCCCTGCGATCTTGACCCAATCATGGATCTGGCGCGACGGCACGGCATCAAGGTGATCGAAGATTGTGCTCAAGCACACCATGCGATTTATAAGGGCCACCACGTCGGCTCAATCGGCGACGCCGGTGCCTTTTCGTTCTGTCAGGACAAAATCATGACGACGGGTGGCGAAGGCGGCTTGATGACGACCAATGACCGACAAGTCTGGGATCGGTGTTGGAGCTTGAAGGACCACGGAAAGAGCCTGCAGGCCATTCAACAACCGCATCAACCGCATCAGTTCCGGTGGTTGCACGAAAGCTTCGGCACCAATTGGCGCCTGACGGAAATGCAGTCGGCCATGGGACGGATCATGCTGAGACGGCTGCCGGAATGGGTGGCGACTCGTCGGAAGAATGCCGCGACGTTGACATCGATTCTGAGCTCGATCCCCGCACTGCGAATTCCCCAACCGTCTCAGGACGTGTCCCACAGCTTCTACAAGTACTACGCGTTTGTCCGTCCGGAAGCCCTCAACACGGGATGGACTCGCGATCGAATCGTCCAGAATCTGCAAGCGGAAGGAATTTCCTGCGGCCCCGGCTCGTGCAGCGAGATTTATCTCGAAAAGGCCTTCGACAAGACTGGACTACGACCAGAAAAGCGACTTTCAACGGCACAGGAACTGGGACAAACGAGCCTGATGTTCATGGTTCACCCCACGTTGACAGAAGCCGAGATCCGCGCGACAGCCGACGCGGTGAAAAAAGTGATGCATGCGGCATCCCGATCCGACCTTTCGTCCCAGCGACGGGCGGCCTGATCCAACCTGGAGGCCCAGAGTACTTTCTGCGTTGCGTCTGAGCAGTCGATCGACGGAATTTGTCGGTCGACCGTTTCGGACTGTCCGGCTCGATCAAGGCGTCTGAACCTCGGAAATCCGGGTCCCCTGGCAGGATCGGGCGATACAACCGTCAGGACCGGCGAATCTTAACAGCAGGATTTCTTTGAAGAGGAATTCCTGTAAGGTCAGGGATTTCCTCAAGCCGATCTTGTGACCGATCGGTCGACACCTTTACGATGAAAGGTCGTCGCCGTTTTGTCGGTTCCTTGTGGTCGCTTTCCTGCTTGTCGGAATCACCGCCGTGACAAAATTCCAACTGATGTTGACGTCTCTGGTCGCCGTGATCCCCGGTGCGTTCTTGATCTTGTTGCTTGTGATGGCGCTGCTGTCACACTCCGAAAACCTGACTACAATTGCCTATGTCGTGATCGGCGGGACACTGCTGGCGACGTCGACTGTGGTGCTGATTCCTGCGGGAATTTTTGTGGGCGGACGACGCAAACCGGCGAAAGCCAAAACCACCTCGAAGAAATCGACCGGGGACGAAATTGAAGCGGTCGATGAAGACGTCGCAGTTGTCGACGCCGATGAAATCGCCGACGACGATGATCTGGTCATGGCGACGTCCGATTTCGAGGTCGCCGACGCCGATGACAATGCCGAAATGAGTTTTGAAGACGATCTCGATACCGAGCATGTCGAGGAAGTCGATAGCTTTGAGTTTGACGACGATGATTTTGATATAGACGAAGATCCTAAACCGAAGAAGAAAAAACGGTGACCATAGCCGGTCACCGTTCACACGCCGAGGACGGACTCAATTTCCCGCGACAATGAGAAGGATTTCTCCGGTCGACGCGTTCGGGATTTCAATGTAAGGGGGACAATGCGTCTGCCCTCCTCTCACCGGGCTGCGACCGGTTACCCTCGGCCGCGACTGACGTTTCAGACCCCCGTCGGCAGGCGTGATGCTTTCGGCCTGGGATAACAAGTCGACGAGCCCGACCCGAACAAGCGGTCGTCTCACGGGCGTTTCTGGGAACGGATCAGGCCATATTGGCGGTGCCGTTAGCTACTGGCGCTGCGATAGTGCCGTAGTGACCAATTGAAGACGGATCGCGAAACGGCAAACGTCACCGCGCACAGTGCGATCGTGATTCCCGAAAGCCAGCTCGGCTGAAGTCCCTTACCGAGTAGAACTCGCGCGGGAACGGTCACGACCAGCAGAATCGGCAAAACATACGAAAACAGAAATCGAAAGACTTCCGCCGCAGGTGACCCGCTGTAAATGCTACTGGGATACCGCGCGAAGATGGTGACATAAAACCAGAAATCGAGCAGTCCCTGGTTCCTGCCGAAGAAAATACTGGTTGCCGCCAGACCGATCATCAGGCTGTAAAAGAACGCCACCGCAGAGACGATCAACAGGCCGTACGTCACGAGTTCGGTTAAGGTCACATGATGTCCCGAACTCCAGACGGAATAGACCAACAACGCTCCGGAAAACACCATCTGCGAGGTCATCGCCAGTTCCATCTTCTCCAGTGAAACTAGAAACTGCGTGTCGATCGGTTTAAGCAGCGCGAAATCCAGGTCACCGGTTCGGATCAGCTCGCTGAATCGCGCGCAGTTGGGCATAAAAAACGCCTCAACAATCGAATTCACCAGCATCCCCGTCGCCATGAATCCGAAGTATTCTTCGCGCGTCCAATCATTGATCAACCGAACGTTGCGAAAGATCAGGTCGAACATCACGATCTGAACCGCGAACCAGAAACCGCGCGTCAACAGCGTGATCAGAAAATTGCTTTGAAACATCAGTTCGCGCATCAGCGAGTTGCGAAAAAACGTGGCGAACACGCGTCGGTACATTTTGGCCGAGGACATTCGGGTTCGACTTCTTCAAAGCAGGTCTGGTCATTCACAACAAGGACAACCAGCGATTGAGAGTTCGCTGGTGCCCGCCACTTCACGAGCCGCGTTCAGGTCATCGTTCACGAATTCAGAACAGACACATTTTGATGGCAAACAACGCGCGTGGCATTCTCATCCTTGCGTTGCTTTGCCGATCAAAGCGGGTCCATCCCCCTGTCTGCCCCATGAACCGTCTCGATTTTCAATTCGCGACGACTCAATTCACGACTATGACGCGTAGTCAACTCCACGAGTTCCGGCCTGGATGCGTCCCACGATCCAACTTTCGGTTCCCGCCTGAGTCAACTGGCGACGGATACTCTCCACAAACTGCGGACGCACGATCAACGTGAATCCGATCCCCATATTGAACACATGATACATTTCATCGCGATCGATCCCGCCAAGGCCTTGCAGCCAGCCAAACAGCTTCGGAACCGGCCAGGCATTTCGGTCGATCGACAGACGACATCCCTCGGGCAACAATCGTTCGATGTTGTCTTTCAAACCGCCACCCGTGATATGCGCGAGTCCCGAAATCGCGACTTTAACTCGATAGGATTTCAGGATTCCGAGAATCCATTTCGGATACAGTCGCGTTGGTTCGAGCAGGACCTGACCGACCGTTTTTTCCAGTTCGGGAATCACGTCGTTCACCGAAAGATTCGCCATCCCGAACACGACTTTGCGAATCAGACTATAGCCGTTGGAATGAAAACCGCTCGACGGCAAGCCAATCACAACGTCGTCCGGCCGAATGGCTTTCCCATCAACCAGCCGTGACCGCTCGGCAACTCCCACGCAAAATCCAGCCATGTCAAAATCGCCGTCGTGGTAGATATCCGGCATGATGGCGGTCTCGCCACCCAATAGTGACGCCCCGCACTCCACGCAGCCGTCACTGACACCTTGCACGAGCGACGAAATCAAATCCGGATTGTCTTTCCCGAGTGCCAGATAGTCTAGAAACAACAGCGGCTCAGCGCCCAGGCACAAGACGTCGTTCACGGACATTGCAACCAGATCGATTCCGACCGTGTCGTACTTTCCAACTAGCTGCGCCACCTTTAGCTTCGTCCCGACTCCGTCGGTCCCTGAAACCAGGACGGGATCATGATAGCTGGCCTTCCCCGGTCGCTGGGAATGATTCAATCGCATCAATCCAGCAAACGCATCCGCCAGCGGAAGGACGCGCGGCGTGAAGGTGCGTTGCATCAAATTCGGCAGGCGCTGCATTGCTTCGTCGTACAGTTCAAGATCCACACCTGCGGATTTGTAGGTGACATTCGCCATCGTTGTTCAAAGCTTTCCAGCGGGAAGAAAACCGGGTTGCAAGTCCAATTGCGCAGGATGATAGCAGTCGGTTCTACGATTGTCAGTTCGTCATCGTCAATCAACGTCCGACTTCAAAACCGGCCACCGGATGGCTATCGTTCATGAAGTCAAAGGCGCTGGCCAGGTTGTTTCGCCGGCAGTCCGCCTTCACTACCGCTTGAATTGCCAGGGTCCGGCTTCGTCACCATCTGACGCGGTCACGTCTTGTTCCACACTTGTGGATCTTGGGCCATCGCATCTTCTGGCGGCCTGACCGACTTCGACTTCGTAGGGACCACGATCGTGAGCAGTGCCCTTCGTTCACGGACGACAATCGGACTTCCGATCACGCTCAGCGTTGTCTTGATGACGCTGAATGTGATGCTGATGGTCTATTGGATCGTACTACTCGCCCACTCACATGGGTGGAGTTCATTAATCATCGGTGTGGCCGTGTTCGCCCTGATCCTGGTCGGGTTGTCGTTTTACCTGTTTCTCATGATCAAAGAAGTGCGACTGAATCAGCGGCAGGCGAATTTCATTGATAGCGTGACGCATGAACTGAAGTCACCGATCGCGTCGCTGCGGCTCTATCTGGAAACACTCGAAATGCGAGCCGTTACGGACGAGCAGCGCACGAAGTTCTATCGAGTCATGGAAGAGGAACTGGAACGACTCGATCATCTCATCACACAACTGTTGGAAGTTGGCCGAATTGACGCCATCGGCGAACAATCCGTCCCTGAAGAAATTGACCTGGATAGCTTTCTACGAAAATGTGGTGCGGCAACCTGCGCGCATCACAAGTGTGAAGAGAGCGAGACGATCACATACGATTTCCAGCCGGCCATGGTGTTCGCTCGACCGCTAGTCCTGGAAACGGTGTTCCGCAACCTGCTCGACAATGCCATTAAGTATGCGGGCGAGCCGCCTCGCGTCGAAGTCCAGGTGCGACTTGGCGAACGTGGGCGTGTCATTACGCGAATCATGGACAACGGACAAGGCGTCCCCCCCGAACTGCGGAAGCGGATTTTTCGCATGTTCTTTCGGGCAGGCAGTGAATTGACACGACGACGCAAAGGCACGGGATTGGGGCTTTACATCGTGCACACGCTCGTCAAACAACTGAACGGCCGGGTCAGTGTCCATGACCGCAGTGGACAACCCGGCAGTGTGTTTGAAGTCGATCTACCCGGACATCGTGGACTTGCGACCACACCGAATCGCGCGACCGACGCATTGAATTGACGCGGCACCCCAGCTGCCCACAATGACACGCGACTCAGACTTCCTCGAACTCACATCTTGTGTATCTCACGTAGTTACAGGATTGACCATGTCGCGTCATGGTCATCTTTTGTACAGAATTTCCAAAGTTTTTTTCTTTTCATGAATCGTGCATGTCACCTCTGGAAACTCGACGATTGGCTGCTAGCAGGTACAATCACATCGGTCGCTGCCGATGAAGTTCATAGGCAGCAAGAGAATTTGGATGTTCATCTGTTCGACGGAGGAAGCATCGATGAAGAAGTGTTTCGTAGCATGTGCGGCGCTTGTGTTGGCTTCGGCGGGTCTATTGTCCGCCGCTGAAATTCAGTCGGGTCTGGAAAAAGGAAACAAAGTTCCAGCATTCGACGTGAAGGACGTCACAGGCCCGTTCAAGAATGACGGCGAGCTCTGCTATCGTTGTCGCTATGGCAATCAGCCAGTCGTCAGCATCTTTGCCAAGGAAATGTCAGATGAAGTGGTCCAGTTGTCAAAAGAAATCGACAACGTCGTCGCCAAGCACCGCGATGAAAAAATGGCGGGCTTCGTGGTTTTGATGTCGGATAATCCCGAAAAGGCCGCTCCTGCCCTGGTGGAAGTCGCCGCCAAGCACAAGATTTCGCAGTTGCCGCTGACGACCTTTGATGGAATCAAAGGACCTCCAGCATACAAGATCAACGAAAAGGCCGACGTCACCGTGATGATGTGGGTCGAAGGCAAAGTGAAGGTCAGCCAGGGACTGAGCAAGTCCGACCTGACCAAGGAAACGATTGCAAAGCTGGTCAGCGAAACCAAAACGATTCTTGACTAGTGACGCAGTCTTTCAGCACATGGCAGGTCCATGAGCCTCGCCCGCTGGTCTGCTCGCGGCAAGTTCATCGACGTGTCAATTCAGGTTAGAAGCTCTTCAAGTCCGTTGACTTGTAGATGAATTCGACAGATCGGCCCCCCATGTTTATCGAAACATGGGGGGCGTTTTTTTGGTGGCATGATCGGATTTTCGAATCCGCCCACTGCGCATTTGTCATGTTTGATTCGAAAATACTTCGAAACAAACTTTGGACGTGATTTCGTGGCCACATTACGTAAGATAGTCACGATCGTTGATTTGAGAACTGCACGAATCTCCTCATTCGTATTGTGTTGAAAGAATGGAGGGGCTGGTTCCGCCCCGTTTCAAAACCGTCATGACGGCATGACGCTCAAGGTGCCCGTCCTCCCAATTTCCGAACTGAACGAGCCAACCAGTACTTAGGCTTTTGGGGGGTGCGTCAATCGACGCCAAACTCAGCCTGATGGATTCTGGCAAGTGGAGTCAATGGTCAAAGAAAGACTCCAATCCGAGCCTGCGGATCGCTCACCCTTGATTAGGTCCGCTGGATAGATCGTCGATGTCAGCCTCCACCACCATCAATTTGAAGCGTTGTCTGCAGTCGCTGAGCGACCATGACCCTTCGGCGCGCGGTGAACTGCTGGCCTACGCAGAACGTCGGCTCAAAATTTTGGCCGACCGAATGTTCTTCCGCTATCGAGGTTTGAACTACCGCGAACATGCCGACGACCTGCTACAGGAAGCGATGATTCGCCTTTGGAAATCGCTTGAGGCCGTCGGTCCGACAACCGTCGAAGAGTTCATGGGATTGGCCGCCCTGCAGATTCGCCGGGCACTCAATGACATGGTTCGCAACCATTTCAGGCAGAACAACGGAGCGGCCGTATTTCTCTTGTCGGCATCGGATTCCCAAGGCGGTCCAGTTGGGGTCGTCGCGGACAGTGCGGATATGGCCCCCGAAGATCTGATGCGCTGGACTGAATTTCACGCCGCCGTCGATCAGCTCGAAGAACCCGACCGGACCGCGTTTGACCTGCTGTACTACCACGAATTGCCTCAATCCGAGGTCGCGGAACTGATGAAAGTATCGGATCGGCAAATCCGGCGATACTGGCTGTCAGCCCGCCGCACCCTTCTACGGATGCTGGATGGGTCGTGGCCCAAGCTGTAGTAAATGCCGATCCGTTCCCACAGCGCCAAAACCTGCCAAATTGTCGCCGTCGGATGACCACGGATTGCTTTACCGCAATGGAAGTTCACACTACAATCCTCGTCCGCCGCAAACGGGACCAGTCATCCCATAGGCGGTTTGACGTCGCCTGCACTTCGTTCGTTTGAACACTGGCATGCTTCATGCCGTTCGAATGAACCGAATCAGTGGCGGAATTCAGCGCATCCGTAGCTCAATTGGATAGAGCATCGGTCTTCGGAACCGAGGGTTGGAGGTTCGAATCCTCCCGGGTGCATTTCTTTTTCTTTGCGGACCCGCCATTTCGGCGAGAGTCGCCCCCCGTTGAGATTTACCTACCTGGTCTCAACATCGTTCCGGTGCCTGTGAGCCTTCCAGCATCCAGCGACCGCACACAAGCGATTCCATGTTCTTCTGCGTCCGTCCGTTGGGGAATGATCTCTGTTCTTTTCGCATTTCTGTGACAATCCCGAACCCGTCGTGAAGACATGGTGTCAAAAGCCCGCGGCTTCCTGAGCCTGTCGCGACAATTGAACTTTTCGCGTTTCCCGAGTCACTGGCCGCAACCGATCACGGTCGGGCGCATCAATTCTTCAACCTGCTCCGAAGTTCACTCCCATTGAATGGTCTTCGGCAATCGTCTTCCATTCTTCAGTTCCCGTATCCATTCGGCGGGCCCCTCGATGCTGCTCACGATTTCAACCACACATGCGCCCGCAACCGATCTTGGATTTCTGTTGCACAAACACCCGGATCGTTGTCAGACGTTTTCTGCAAGCTACGGTTCGACACATGTCTTCTATCCCGAAGCGACGGACGAGCGAACAACGGTGGCTCTGTTGCTTGAAGTCGATCCCGTCGGCCTGGTGCGAAACCGCCGATACGAGGCAGCTCACCTTGCACAATATGTGAACGACCGCCCTTATGTGGCGTCTTCGTTTCTCAGTGTCGCGATCGCGCAGGTGTTTCGCTCGGCGTTGAACGGGCGCTGCGAAGCACGCGAAGAACTTGCCCGGACCCCCATTCCATTGTCGGCGCGCCTGGACGTCTTGCCCGTCCGCGGCGGCGAGGATTTTCTGCGAAAACTGTTTGAGCCTTTGGGGTACTCCCTTGATGCACAGCGCTATCCACTTGACGAACAGTTTCCGGAATGGGGGGACAGCCCTTATTACTCCGTCACAATCTCGGGAACAAAACGGCTGTCAGAACTGTTGACACACCTGTACGTCTTGATCCCGGTCTTCGATAACCAGAAGCACTACCACTTCGGGGACGATGAAATCGAGAAACTGCTCGACAAAGCATCGGTCTGGCTCGCGGATCATCCTGAAAAAGATCAGATTGCGCGCCGGTATCTCGGCCACAAACCGAACCTTTATCGGGAAGCGCTCGCCCGATTGATTGACGACGAGGTTCTCGAAGAGGAGCTCACGGAAGAAAAACCATTGAGCCCCGAGGTTCAGCTTGAAGAGAAAGTCAGCCTGAATGAGCAACGACTCGGATCGGTCCTTGCCGCACTTCGCGCAAGCGGCGCACAGAGCGTCATCGATTTGGGTTGCGGCGAAGGGAAACTGCTGCGTGAGGTGATCGCCGATCGTCAGTTCCAGCGAATTCTCGGCATGGATGTTTCCGTGCGGGCATTGGAAATTGCCCAGCGACGCCTGAAGCTGGACCGACTTCCAGAGAGCGTGGCCGAACGTGTTCAACTCATTCACGGTTCACTGATTTATCGCGACAAACGACTATCAGGCTTTGATGCCGCGGCCCTTGTGGAGGTGATCGAACATCTCGATCCACCACGATTGTCGGCCTGCGAACGCGTCATCTTCGAATTCGCCCACCCGAAAACGGTCATCGTGACGACGCCCAATCAGGAATACAACACGATGTGGGAGACGTTACCTGCGGGCCAATTTCGTCACGCGGATCACCGATTCGAATGGACACGGCAAGAGTTTCAGGATTGGTCAAACCGCATCGCGGAACGGCATGGGTATACGGTGGAATTTGTCGGAATCGGGCCGAACGACCCCGTCGTTGGCTCGCCCACTCAAATGAGCATCTTTCAAACCCGAGATGCCCGCTAACGTGGCCGGTAGGACATTGATCCCGATTGACTTGAACGAGCGATCGCCGCCTCTCAAAAACGAACACGATACATGCACATCGCCCTCCCGAAATTGTCTCTCGTTGTATTGATCGGACCGAGTGGTACCGGAAAAAGCACCTTCGCGCGCCGCCATTTCCTGCCCAGTGAAATACTGTCGTCCGACTACTGTCGCGGTCTTGTCAGCGACGATGAAAATTGCCAGGCGGCAACGAACGACGCTTTTGAAATTCTCCATTTCGTTGCCACAAAACGGCTTTCTCGAGGACGGCTGACCGTCATTGATGCCACCAACGTGCAGCGAGAATCGCGAGCGCCACTGGTGACCCTCGCGCGGAAATTCCATTGCCTTCCCGTCGCGATCGTACTGAATCTACCGGAATCGGTTTGCCATGAGCGAAACCAGTCCCGTTCGGATCGTGCATTTGGTCCACATGTCGTACGACAACAGCATCTGCAGCTTCGGCGATCGATTCGGGCCCTGGGCAAAGAAGGGTTCCGACATATTTTCGTCCTGGACTCGTTGCAAAAGATCGATCAGGCCACGATCGAACGAGTCCCGTTGTGGAACGACCGATGCCACGACCATGGCCCGTTCGACTTCATCGGCGACGTTCATGGCTGCGCGGACGAACTGGAGGAACTTCTGGCGAAGTTGGGCTACAAATGCGCGCCATCCAATTCGGGACTTGGACTTGGCGATGGGACTGGCTTCGTTCATCCTGCCGGACGCAAGGCGGTGTTTGTCGGCGATCTTGTCGATCGAGGCCCGCGTATTTTGGATACGCTGCGCATCGTCTACAACATGGTCCAGTCAGGAAGCGCACTCTGCGTCCCTGGAAATCATGACGAGAAGCTAGTCCGGAAGCTCAGCGGTCGTGACGTCAAACGGACGCATGGACTCGCCAACACGCTCGCGGAAATCGAAGCCTTGCCCGACGATCTCCGCGAGTCGTTCTGTCACACACTGAAAACATTTCTCGACAAACTTGTCAGTCACTATGTGCTCGATGATGGCCGGATCGTCGTGGCGCACGCGGGCATGAAAGCGGAAATGCAGGGACGCGGATCGGGGGCGGTTCGCAGTTTTGCCCTGTATGGTGAAACAACCGGTGAGACTGATGAATTCGGGTTGCCAGTCCGCTTGAACTGGGCAAGCGAGTATCGCGGCGACGCAATGGTCGTCTATGGTCACACCCCCGTGTTCGAGGCGGAATGGCTGAACCGCACAATCAATATCGATACCGGCTGCGTGTTCGGCGGGAAGTTGACGGCCCTGCGATACCCCGAACGGGAGTTGGTTTCCGTACGCGCACGCCAGACTTACTGCGAACCATCCCGACCGTTGAGTCCGAGGGAATTGTCCGCACATCCATTGTCGACGCAGCAGCAGCAAGACGACATGCTCGATCTCGAAGACGTCAGCGGAAAGCGAATTGTCACAACCCAATTAATGCAGAATCTGACAATCCGCGCCGAGAACGCCTCGGCCGCACTCGAAGTGATGAGCCGGTTTGCCGCCAATCCGAAGTGGTTGATTTATCTACCACCAACGATGTCGCCGACCGAAACGTCAACGATGCCTGGTTTGCTCGAACATCCCGCCGAGGCGCTCTCTTACTTCCGCAATCAAGGGATTCCACAGGTCATCTGTCAGGAAAAGCATATGGGATCGCGGGCGGTGGTCATCGTCTGTCAGGATGAGGCCGCAGCGCGTGCCCGCTTCGGAATTGCAGAAGCAGAATCGGGGATCATTTACACGCGGACGGGCCGACGATTCTTCACCGATTTGAATCTTGAATCCCAGCTCCTCGAACGACTGCGGGGGGCACTCGGCGCAGCGCATTTCTGGGAGCGATTTCACACGACCTGGGTATGTTTTGATTGTGAGCTAATGCCATGGTCCGCCAAGGCGCAGGAGCTCCTTCGTTCGCAGTACGCCGCTGTCGGCGCGTCGGGCCAGGGAGCCTTTCCGCCTGTCACACAGGCATTCGAGCAAGCCGCGGCACGATTGCAGGCGGATTCCCGTCAAACGTTGATGGAAGTCGCGGACGCAATGGCGACTCACAGGCACAATCTCGATAGGTTCGTCGAGGCGTACCGCAATTATTGCTGGCCAGTCCAATCGCTTGAGGATCTCAAACTCGCCCCCTTTCACCTGCTTGCCACGGAAGGAAAAGTGCATACCGAGCAGAATCACCTTTGGCACATGGAGACCTTGCACGAACTGTGCGATCAGGCTCCCTCCCTTCTTCGCAAAACGCGTTATGCGACGTTCGACGTCACCGATCCGGACAGCGAACGTTTAGCGACGGCGTGGTGGGAAGAATTGACGGGCACTGGCGGTGAAGGAATGGTGGTGAAACCCGTCGATTTCGTCATGCGAGGGACCAAGGGGTTGGTCCAACCCGCAGTGAAATGTCGCGGCCGCGAGTACTTGCGAATCATCTATGGCCCCAACTACACCGCGGACGCCAATCTCGCACGCTTGCGGAAACGATCGGTCGGAACAAAACGGTCATTGGCACTCCGAGAATTCGCTCTCGGCCATGAAGCGCTGCACCGATTCGTACGCTACGAACCACTTCGCCGCGTACATGAAGCAGTATTCGGAGTACTGGCGTTAGAAAGCGAACCCGTCGATCCTCGACTCTGAAAGGACAGATGATGTCATTCGCAATTCGTCTTCTGCGTTCGTCGGACTACGAACAATGGTGCCAGATGCGCGCGCAGTTGTGGAATGATGTTCCGTCGGCGGAATTGGAATTGGAAACACCCGACTGGATCGCAGGCAAGAACTGCGCGGTATTCGTGGCCGAGAACGCGGCCGGGGTGTTGTGTGGATTTCTTGAAGTCGCAATTCGGCCATCGGACGTCAACGGGACGACGGGACGATTCGGCTATGTCGAAGGCTGGTACGTGGCGTCCACAGCCAGGCGCCAGGGGATCGGCCGGAGCCTGGTCGACGCAGCAGAATCTTGGTCTAAATCACAGGGATGCGACGAGATTCATTCAGATGCGCACATCGAAAATCACGTCAGTGAAGCCGCACACCGAGCGATGGGATTCTCTGAGGTGGAGCGACTCGTCCACTTCAGCAAACGGTTACTCTAGAAAACCGCTGCCGTGATCATCCCAGATTACCAACTCGGCAAAATGCGTGGTTTCACCTAGGCTGAATCGGCCGTTTCCACTAGTCTCTGCCGTACGAGACTGTTTTTGGGACGACAGTCGCCTCCGAAACGTGCTCATCGTGGAAAGGAATCTGAAAGATGAATATGAGGAGACCTCTGCAGAGACGCATTCGCCCGTTAGCCGGGTGTGCGGTTCTGATCGGTTTGGTTTGTGGAGCGGTGCAGGACATCGGAATTTCGACGGCCTTCGCACAGGGCGGACGCTTGGCGCAATCGCGCGAAGGCGCCAAAGATCTATTGGACTATTCGAAAGGATTCAATTCGGACGATGGCTTCGAGCGTCCTCGTCCATCCGATAAGCGCAATCAAATTCTCTCGGGGGAAGTCGATACCAAGCAGTTGCGTCAACATGTCCAGGCCTTTAAGGACATCCTGGCACAGTTGATCTATGAATTGAACGACCAATCGAGCACGCTGCCAGGTGTCCGTCCCGTTTATTTGGAGGCACTGCAGCTGAGCGGTTCGGTCGATACCATCGCGAAGCATGTCGCGAAGCATGACATCGATTCCACGATGCTTGACGAATTGCAGCAGGCCGACGCCGATTGGCGGGAATTGGTCTATCGCGCGGGGAACCTGCGTGGACTTTCGGGCGAGGCCAAGAAACTCATTGAAGATCTGAGCCGGCTGGATCAAAAGATTCGCGATACCCTCGGAATCCAACCCCAACTTGATCGCCGTCAATTGACCCTCAAAGCGGCGGGGCTCGCGTCGAGTCTCGACAGCTTGAAGGACGACATCGAGTTTGAACTTGGGAAGAGTCGAGACACGGTCTTCTATCGCCGATCCATCGGTCGTGCACGGCAGTCTGTCTTGAACCTGATCGCGTTGATCCGCGACAACACGACGGAATCAAACGTCATGGAGAGCGAATTCAAGCAATTCGAAATGATCTGGACCCCACTGGTCAACAAACTTCACGCCGAAGACGATCGGTATATCGAACGCGGTCTGACCCGCGTGGCGGCCGCCTCAAACGAAATTCACCAGTTGCTGCTGTTGCCACAAAAAGTCGACCAGACACAATTCGTGTACCTGACAAAGGGGCTGAAGAAGGACATTGATGAATTCTTTTTGAAAACGCCGCTCGTCCTCGTCATGCAACTCGAGAACTCCAAGCAGGCACTTCCCGTTGCCGACCAATTGAGCCGCGCCTGCGATCGGTTCGTCGAAGTTGTTCAGAAATCACAAGATCATGCCGCCGTGGTCGATTCGTTTCGAAAGATCGAGCAGGCGGAGAAGGCGTTCTACGACGTCTATCGAGACGTCGACAGCGATCGTGCGGTGGCCGCTCTCACCAGGATCAACCAGTCGGTTGGTTCGTTGCGGTCAGCACTGCAGCTTCAGCAGGACAATTTTGATACGCGAACCGCCTCGGATCTGGCAGCACTGGTGCAGAATCTGACCGAACAAATCACGTTCGTCAGCAAACGCTGGTTGGACAAAGAAGACCCGGATTTTGAAGACGATTGCCTCAGCGAAGTCAAAGCGCTCGCCGACAGCGCCGCACAGTTACACGACGACATTGCCGAAGGAAAACGCGCCTCGGATTTGAAAACCGGCATGATCGACGTTTACGAACGTTGGCGAACCGTTTACGGCTATCTCGTCAAATGCCAGTCGGAAGAACGCGCAGCCTTGGGGCGATTGGCAACGAAACTGACGCCATCAATCGTCGACCTAAGAGCCATTGTGATTCCGTGATCCTCGTTTCTGAAACGCAAGCCGTGCAACGGATTCTCTGTTGCACGGCTTGATTCATTTCCGGACGAGAACGAGCAGCCTGTTGTAGAAATGGGCAGACACCTTGGTATTCACAATGTCATGGCGGCTATAAATCTGGTCTCGGCCAGTCCCCATTACTTCAACTGTGCTAACTCACCAGTCGATGGATGGCGAACTCCGTCGGAGAAATCTTTTGTGCGATTTCGAGCAGATGCTCGTGATGCGTAAAGAAGATCACCTGCCGATCCTTTGCCAGTCTCGACAGAATTCGCAGCGTCGCCGCCGATCGGGCATCGTCAAACTGAATCAGAATATCGTCCGCGATAAACGGCAGTTGATTTCGTGGCGCGTCTTCGAGCGACAAACTCGCCAAACGCAGCGCCAGATACAGTTGATCGCACGTTCCTTCACTCATTCCGCCGACAGCAACCATCTCGCGCTGCCCCGAGCGCAAACCGACCAGAATGGAATGCCCGCCGTCGTCTTCCACGACGCGAAGTCCATCAAACGACTCAAGCGTCAGTTCGCGAAAGAGATCGCTGGCCACCGCCAGCACAGGTCCGCGAATCTTCTCGCGGTACTTCTCGATCGCCGATCGCAGGACAACGCTCGAGAGTTTCAGGCGCACATACTGATCGGCGTCCGACTGAATTCGAGCAAGCCACTGACGTTGCTTCTCTTCCGCCTCGGCCGCCTCGGTACTGCCGTCCATTTGCTGCAGTCGCAATACAAACCCACCGAGCTGTTGATGAAGCTGATTCCGTTGCTCCGCGAGCTGCTCGCCTTCTCGTTCCAGCCGCTGAAGATCGGCTGCCAGTTCTTGACTGGATACACCCTTCACCAGGGACACGAACTCGTCGACGGGGGTTCCATCTGCCAACTCGACGAGTCTCGCTTCAATTCTGGCAACCTCGCGTTCACACCCTTGCAGGCGACGCGAGCTCGCTTCAATGGTTGCCAGCTCATCCAGAATTCCGTGCAGTGGTTCCGACGCGACAACCTCGCCAAGCGGCGACAGCCCGGCCGTCTGGCACAGTTCCGCAACGACCTGAATCGCACGATCACGGGATTCTCGCGCCGTTCGCAATTGACGCTCGGCCTGCGAAAGACGGGCCGTCAATTGATTGATCGTCGCCTGATCCTTTTGGGCCGCGACAGCGCGAATGCGAAGCGAGTTCACCGCGTCCTCGGTTCCCTGCTCCATCAGATCAGGAGCGAGTTCGCGGCACAGTTCGATCACACTGGCCGAGAACGTCAAGGCATCGGCGTCGATCCCCTGAATTCGTTGCTCAAGCTGATCCGCTTGCCGGCGAAGATCCGCCAACTCACTGATCGAATCAAGTATCACGGCGATCGCGTCTGGCGACGAATCGGGCGGAAGCGTTAGCTCCGACAATGCCGCTCGCCATTCCCCATGCCATTTCTCGAGCTGCTCGGCGCAAAGGCGTTGCTGCTCGAGGGCACTCGCGCTCTCGACCGAGTGTCGAGCCAGAATCTCCTCGGCCTCACGTCGAGACTGCTCAATCTGGTCCGCCTGCCGCAGCCGATCTTCGGCCATCAGCAACAGTTCGCCAAACGACTTCCCCCGCAACCGGTCGCTGTCGCCGATCCCATCCGGATTCGAGGTGCCACTAGCCTGCAGTTCCAACTCATCGTCCAGCAATCGAACAAGCAACGCCTGATGTTCGTCAAGCCGCTCTTTGAGCGCATCAAGATCTTTGATTCGGCGTGACTGCAGTTCGTATGTTCGCAACCAAACTTCGCGCCGAGAAAGCCACGTCTGCATCTCGCGCGGCGTTCGTGGCGCGAAGCCCAACTCGGGCCACATCGAGCTCCAATTCTTGTCGAGCTCAATCCGTCGTTCATCGATCGCCGTCAATTCCAGTGCGAGATTGCGTTGGCGATCATCGAGTTCGATCAGGTCCGATGCATAGTCCGCAAATTGAGCCACGCGATCCGCTTCATTTCGCAATCGATCCGAAATCTGATCCGACTCGCCGATCCGCTTGAGAAGCTGATCGAGAATCGGCTCAGCCGCCTTCTGATTGGTCTTCAGTGATGATCGCAACGTTTCGCCAACGTCGTCACGACTTCGCCGAGCGGCCAGCAAATCAGCTTCCGTCGGAACCTGAAACTCTTGCTTCAAAACCTCGATTTCCAGCCTTAACTTCGCCCCCGCCTCGGTCAGTTCGGTGCGTCGTCGCAGAAGCAATGCTTGCCCGGATTCCAGAGATCGCAATTCGGCTTCGCACGCGGCGATCTGATCTGGCTCCGGCACGTTCAATGTGACAAGCCGCTCAGGCGATCCCGTCCATGGGGCCAATCCCTTCAACTGCTGTTCGCAATCGGCTTGTCGCTCGGCGATTTCATTCTTGAACCTCGAAAGCTGCTGCTCGAGGTCGCCTTCGATTCGCATCGTGCGGACGGCAGAGCGTAGTGCGTCCAATGGCCGCAGCAGAGGCAGTGCCGCGATTTCGGAACGAGCTCGATCCGCGTCCGATGTCAGCTGTGAACACCGTTTCCCGGCATGTTCGAGGGCTTGAAGCAGTCCCGCCTCTTGTCGGCCCAATTGCCCAATCCGCACTCGATGAATTCGATCGGGAATGACAACGTTGTCGATCGCAATTTCAGACGATTGACTGAGCGTCGTCTGCAATTCGCCAATCGACCGGATCAATCGCTGTCGCTGATCAACAAGCTTTGGCCGATCCAATTGTGCCTTGCAGTATGAGCCCCAGCCCGTTAGCAACTGAGTGAGATCGTCGGCCCGCGCGACGAGCACGCTGGGCGTAGCCAGTGCTTCGAGCCGCAGTTGTGTGTCGTCGATCGTCTTCTGTTCGGATCGCAACTGCTCATCGGCGTGCTTCAACAACACGAAGGCCTCTTGTCGGCGCGCGCCAAACTCCACCGGCAATACGGGCACCGCCGTCAACGCAGCCAATTGACTCTGCGCCGTCGATCGTTCGACCAATAGCGGAATCGCTTGTTGCCAGCGCCGTCGCCGATCCACTTCGGCGGTATTCGTCTCCATCTCAGTCGTGATGGCATCCAGCGCCGCACGCGTTTTCTGCCGTGAAAATTCAGCTTCTTCCCAATCCGACACGGGTAGAAGTTTGGCGGCAACCAGATCGCGTTGTGTTTGCCATTCAACGATCCCCTGATTGATCTTTTGCTTCTTGCCTTGTGGCTTGAATAGTTCTGCCGCTTCCTCCGTCAGGCGTTTTTGGACCGCCGCCAGATCCATCACACCCGATCCTGTGGCGAACAGAATTTCACCAAGATCGCCGGTCCCCGTCGCGATCTCGCGTCCCCCTTCGACTAGGCGTTCGTAGTCGATCCCATATCGATTCGAGAACGTCGCTTCGTCGAGCCCGCAGAGCATGCGTTGCCAGCGTTGGTCATCGATGACGGTCGAATCGTCACCGGCGCGCAATGAGTCTTTTCGCGCCTTCCGCCGAATAATCTCGAGAGTCTCGCCCTGTCGATTCTGAACGATCCCGCCAATTCGCAATTGCGGATTCTGGTGGAGAAAATTGTCGTCCGTCCGTTCATCGAATCCGAACAGCAACTGGCGGATCGCCCGCAGAGTGGTGCTTTTGCCCGCCTCATTCGGACCATAAATCAAATGAAATCCCGGTCCAAGCGCCAACTTGACATCCGTGAATCGCCCGAACGCCAATAGATCCAGTCTGGCCAACCACATTCCGCACGGGCCCTTTATTTCAGTCAATCGAAAGCGTTTCGATTGTGATGTGTTATCGCAGGAAGCGAATTCGTTCCCAGTCAGGAATACGAAGATGAATCTCTTGATTCCCGATCCGCAGGTTACCCGGTTTGGATGGCAAGTGCACCAGGAACGGCTTCCCGATCAGATGCTTTCGCGGCACCGTTGGTTTGTCCCAGCGGCGACTGTCATGAGAGACGGGGCTGTTGTCCCCCAGCACGAAGAATTCATCGGGTCCCAGTTCGTACGGGCGATTCACCGCGTGTCGACTGCGAGATTCGGTGTAGTACACGTCACGATAAAGTTTGAGCTGGCTCATCTTGATGTCGACGCCGCGTGCACCAAACCGAACGGGGATTCGCGGAGGCTGGACGTTTCTCGGCAAGTCGATTGCGGCCGGTTCCATCACCGGTTTTCCGTTGATGGCGATCAGCACTTGCCTGTCGATCAGTGACACTTCGATCAGGCCCCCCGCTTCCGTGAATGACGACGGCCATGGAGCCGATACGACCGCCTCGGATTCACTGTGACGCGTATCGGCCCGTGTCCCAATCGTCACTCCGTCGGGCAACACATCGACAAACAGACTGACTTCGCGGCGCACAATATCGAACACCACTGAATACACGGATGCGCCATTGGTCATCTCGACCACGAACTCACCCGCTCCGCCTTGCCAGGCAACACGCGCAGATAGCATCAAATCGAGGACCGGATTGGGGGTTCCCACTTCGTCCGGCGGGTTGTATCCATATTCGTCGGAGATCGGCACGATGTGCGATGCTTCGTAAAGATCCTGGACCGCGCGATAGAACACTTGATCGGTGGTCAGTTCCATCAGCTTTCGGGCGACCTCTTTCGAAAGTGCCCCCGTCACATGGAACTCGCTGTTCTTTGGGTCGAACTTCAGTCCCGCATCGGGAACTAGGGAACTGTTAAGATCTTCCGGCCACTGACTGAGTGGGACGGAGGTATCGTGCAGGCCTCCTGATCGGATCCAGTGATGGTATTCGACCCAGGCGAGCGGGGTCTTGTCGGGACGACGGACATTTCCACCACGCAACTGGAACGACTTCGAACCCGCCGTCCAGACGGTCGTCTTTGATCTCTCAAGATCGTCTTCGGTTTCATCCACGCACTTCCAGTGCGGTTCAAACTCGTCATCATCTGTCGGTCGGTAGTCATGATCATGGACCAGAATCCGGGTCGCCACTTGTTGTGCATAGTTTTTCCGGGCAATCTGACCATCAATGATCACATCCCCGCCCTGGATCTGAATTCGCTCGCCAGGCAAGCCGACGGCCCGTTTCACATAGGCTTCCGTCGGATGAGCCGGGTTCCGGAAGACAATGACATCCCAGCGACGTGGTGGGCGATAGAGGTAGGCCTGCTTGTTGACCAGCAGTTGATCTCCGTGATTTCGCGGAACTTCCGAAACGTCGATTCCGTGTTGTCCGCAATTGGGACAGACCGCGCGGGTGCGATTGGCCACCACAGACTCGGCATCGGGATCCTCGTCCGTGTCATAGGCCGTCCCAAAGGGGAACGTGATCTGACACGTGGGACAAACGATCCGCTTATGAAATCCCAGCAGACAGGGGGCCATTGACCCCGTCGAGATCATATAGCCTTCTGCCGCAAATGTGCGAAACAGAAGCACGGCAATAAACAGCGAAACGAACGCTTCAACCAGGGCGCGAAACGTACCTCGCTCGTCAACATCGAAGTCGGATCCCGACGTACCCACCGCATTGACAGTCGGCGTCGGAGTAGACAATTGAGTCATCAATACCAACCGTGGAGACGCAACCGGACATCCTGTCCGATTTCATCAAGAATGGAGATCTTCAACGAACATTTGCGGGCAACGTTGAAAGTTCAACGATCCCCAGGATTCTACTCCATCATTCTCCAGGCAGGAAATAGAAGCGTTCCCGCGATTCTCTGGGATTCAGGGTCTGTCCAGCTGGCCACTTGTCCCGCCCGCGAATTCCGTCTTCGCGCGGAATCGGCCGATTGCTATCTTCACGCCGCGCAGAGGGATATTGCGCAAACTCATTGTGCGCGGCGAACGAGAACCGCCGCAAGACGATGGCTCACCATGGAAGGCAATGCGATGTCACCAGCGACACTGCGATGGATGTTGATTGGATCACTGTTGTGCGTCAGCCTGTCCGGTTGCAGCTATTTCCAAGACTCGGTGGCGGACGATGACACTGAACTGAATGAATTGGACGGCACCGAAACCGACCAGAGTTCCTCCGAAGCCGAAACGCGTCTAATGGCAGGTGAGAATTCCCCCATCCAAGAGGGCCTGCTGGAGTTGAAAGTGAAAGTGGGCGATCGTTTCCCGCTTTCAAAACGAGTCTCGAATCGACTGACGCAGTCCGACGCCAACGGCGTCAGCGAAAACACGTCTCAAACCGACATGATGCTGTCACTGGTCGTCGAGGATGTGCAACCCGATGGGCGAAAGCTCCTCTCAGTCCACTATCACCGCGTCAAATACGATCAGGACATTCACGGAAAGAAAGTCTCGTACTCTTCGGACCGGCCCGGCGAAGTAGTGCCACCTGAAGCCATGCTCTATGCCGGACTGGCAAAGAACGGCTTTTCGTTCTGGATCGGCCCCGACAACAAGGTCATCGAGATCGTTGGCTTCAATGACTTTCTACGACGCTGTCTAAGCAGCGTTCCTCCACAGCATGTCGCCATGGTGCAGAAACAATTGGATGCCACACGACGCGAGGACGGAATCGCGAATTTTATCGACGACAGCATCGGCCTGTTGCCATACAGCAACGACCCGAAGCACCCAGGCGTTTCTGTAAAAGAAGGAGCCACCTGGGAACTTGATCCCCGACATTCGGACGGGCCAATTCCCACCATCGTCAACACACAGTGCATGTTGAAAGAACTGACGCCAACATCCGCCGAGATTCTGCTGTCCGGTCGAATCAGTGGAAACACGAACCCAACCGTGATTCGAACGGCCGAAGGTTCCATGAAGATTCAGGTCAAGGGGGGCCAGTGTACGGGAACCTGTCGCGTGGATCGCATCACCGGCCTGCCGACGCAATCGCGGGTCCAGCGTTACCTTGAGATCGGCATGGAAACGTCCGATGGAAAACAGATCCACCAGACGAAAGAATCCGTCAGCGAGATCACGTCGTTCTTGAACCAATTGCAAATGCCGCCCGTGGGGTCATCCACTCCGATTCAGCAAACGAATTTTCGGAATGCCATCGGAGCAGAATCGCATCGTCGCGTCGATCAGGCGGGTGGCGCACGTAAATTCTAAAGATGAAGTTACGACGCGGTGACGACCTACTTCGTATTCGGCCCGAGGAATCGCAGCCACCTGCGATCGGTGATCGACCCCGTTGCAGCGCTGATATTCTCCAGCTCGGAAAGCGACGTCAGTCCCAGTCGCTTCATGTGCTTTTCGATCGTTTCGCGATCCGATTGAATCTGTGATCGTTCGCGGGCGAGACGTGCTCGTTCCAGCGACATCTCGACTTCACCCAGACGCACTTGAACGTCAAGGTGTTCCATGATCGATTCGACGCGAAGCTGAAGGTCGGCAGGCACGTTTCCCAACGCGGCCCAGTCATTCGGCAACGCCAGCACATTCCGCGTGCGAAACAGTCGATTCAATTGAATGATATACGTATCACGTTCGAGAATTGCCGCCTTAAGATCGTCATGGCTGGCTGATTGGAAATCCACATCGACTGGCGTCGGAGTCTCCGTCATCAGCTTCAGGATCTCGCGATCGTCCGTCATTTCAACCGGTTCAGGCGCAGCGATGAATTCTCCGTCCAGAATCTGACTCTTAATCGTTTGCCAGCATGGCGACGATTCATCAAGCGTCATATTGACCGAGTCAGTGTGCTGATCCGAATTTGTCTCGGGAGGCAAATTGAGACGTCGAATTCGTTCTTCGAAGTCATTCGGTTCGCTCGCCGTCCGATGGCCGCGTGGCTGGTTCTTGACCAGGTCACAAAGCGACGCCAATTGAGAATCGATGCGCACCAGCAGTGATCCCGCCTGCGTCTCTTCCCAGTCTGCGGCCATCTGCCGCAGATCGTCCATGAAAGGCGATCGTCCATCATGCAAATCCGCAAAGGGATTTGCCGACATCGACGACCGATTGCCGCGAGAACGATCAGCGCCTGTTCGTTCGATCCGGTCAAGCTGCTCAACCGCTTGCTCAAGTTCTTTCACGAGCGCGGTAATCAGTTCGTCTTTTTGATCCAGATCATGCTGATATTTGGTAATCACTTCCGTCCCAACCGCGCCTTCATGTGACGAAGCGGCATCAAGTGCCTTCAGGGCGACTGAGGATTCTATCGGCTGAGTTGTGTGTTTAGGCATCTGGGATACCAGTGTCATCTCGAACGGCATGTCGCATCGCGCGTTCGTTTGACAGGAAGACCATCGGGGATCGATTGGCTTTCTTGCGATCGAAAGTCAAAATCAGGGACAGTTGCAGATCGAGCGACGAAACCGCGTTCGTGCAGTGAACGGAATTTCCGTTGTTGCTCGATCACTGCCAACCTATCTCAGGCAATTCGGCGACGTAGCAATTGGGCAACAAACCGTGTTGAATCTGTCGTTCCCCATGCCGAATATGCACAGAATGACGAATTGTTCAGTGAACGCAGGCGCCCCTGTGAATGTGAGAACCCCGCTGAATGTTTCGATTTGAAAACGTCCTCGTTGCCGTCTCTCCAGTTGAAACTGTGGCGCCGCTACACGAGATCTCGTCAATCAGACTCACGCCTGTCCACATAGCCGCCATTGACTTGGCACTTGTCACCGGCGCTCAACTGACATTTTGTGCCGTCGTCGCGCCACAACCTACCGATGCCCCATCGAATGCTTTCACTGTTCCGATAGCCGTCCAATCGGATGAAGGCATTCGTCGCGAATTGATCTCATTGCAGGAACAGGCCGCGGCAAAAGGCATTTCCGCGCGATGCCTGATTCGATCGGGCGACTTTTCAGAGGAACTGATCGCCGAATCCTTCGAAGACTCCTACGACCTTGTGATGTTCACAGGGACGTCGGCAGGCGCGCACGATAAGAACTCCAGAGCTCCCGTGGTCGACAATCTGCTGTTGAGATCACGATGTTCCGCCTGGGCGTTCCATCCCAAACGTCAAGGCGATCCCCTGAACATCGGTTTCATTGGCCAAACCAGCGAGAACCTTGCGCTGCCACTCGCCGTGACGCTCGCCCGACTCTTGAATGCACGACTGCATGTGCTGCACCCCATCAATCGCTTCGAATTGACGAGCGATGACGGCATTTCAATTGCGGACTCCGACCCAGTCGAAGAACTGGCGAGCCTTCGGCGAACGGCGGAATCCGAACTGAAATCGCAACTCGAACGGACCGATTTTCGGGCACTACCGTTCGGTTCGAAACTCGAGATTCTCGATGACGATTCAGAAACGCGGATCGCCCGCTATGCGACCGAAAATCAGCTCGACCTGCTCATCGTTAGTCGACGACGCCTTGTTCGCGATTGCGATCCGAAACGGTCGCTCCGCGAGGAATGGAGTGACCTTGCAAGAAATCACTCCCTCCTGGCGGTCGTTCCGAATCCCGCAACGGCCTGAGTTCGCGTGAAGCGGGATCGTTCCCGTCGCTCTCCGGCGCGTGCCGTATCACTCAACAGGTCATTCGTCCGCGGACAGTTCCATCGTCATCAGTTTTGCCGCGGCTCGTTCAGACAATTGCCTGGCCTGGGCAATCGAAGTATCCACCGACAGATTGATCGTCACCGTCCACTGGCCATCGGACGGAGCGATAAAGTTCCATGTCGGCATGACGGCACAACTTTGATGAACCAGCTCGTAGCCACTTTCCGATTGACTGACCGTCTGAATCGGTTGAGTCCAGAATCGTGCCGCGTGCGAAACATCCAGTGAAACGTCCAGCCCCAACCATTCATCCACAAGCCCGACTCGTTCGGACGGCTCGGTTGCCTGTGATCGTTCGAGCGTCCCCAGATTCTGCCCATCGGCATCGTAGTAATACCGGTCATTTGCCCCCGCCGGCATCGCAGCGAAATTGAATTCCACCCCGAAGTGAATCGGTAAGCCAACCGGCAAATTTTCCAGGCGATACTGAATCTCAATCGAGCTTCGTTGCTGCGCACACATCGAAACCGTCTTGGACACCTTGACCTGATACGGCCCCAACTGTCCCTCGCGCCACAGCGTCGCTTCGACGCGTTCGTCCGATCGACGAATCTTCGAGAGATACACTCCCTCGACGAAGTCTCCCAGTTCTCCCTGTCCGTGTTCGAAGCTTCGATGGTCCAAGCCGGGCTGCAAGAAGTGATCGACGAGACTCTTGCGAGCCCAGCTATCGTATTGCAGTTTCTGGTCCAGGTTCGGCTGCTTGAAACGGACACCGCCATTGGGATCAACACCGCCGCCGGTATCGCTTGCGGCCTGTCCGGCGTGCGCCCGAATTCGGTCGTGGTACGGTTCTGATCGTCGATTCAACGTGGCCAGCAGGTTCGTTTGAATCTGGCGAACATCTAGCTCGTACAGATGACCACCTTTACCGGGCGACAAGAAGGCCGTGAGTCCTTCACCGCCCATGCGAATTTCCTTCCGGGCATCGAGATTAAAATCGTCGGCAGCAATCTCGACGCCGCGCGCTTTTCGTCCCGCGGCACGATCGAGCAACATCTCGGCGGAAATCAAACTCCGATAGACGGCGTTGCGGAGATGCGGCAGATACAGCCCGCCGAAGGCGCCGTGCCAGTACGAACAATTGCACTGTCCGCGATAGAGTTCGCGGCGAGCATCCGCAACCAATTGCAAACCGGCACCAGACGTCACGGTGGACGAGACCTCTTCCAAGCGACGGCTGACCTGCATCATCCGCGAGTACATCTCGTTGGACTCGGGATACTTCACCAAGAAATTTCGCCAGAATCCGGCACGAACAAATTGCCGCATCGAATGCCAGTCGTGGCGTTGTTCGTTCATCGATACGAGATTGCGATACTGAGTCTGCTTTTCCGTCGGAAGCGCCCACTCGGTCATTTCGCGATAGCTGGCATCGGGAAGGTAGACGCGTCCCAGCGGCGAAACATAGTCCACCGTCTCGGCCATCGTGGTGACATGCAGCCACTCTTGATTCTCGCGCAGCGCTGTGAAGAAACGACGTAGCCAGCCGTCGCGATAGACGTGATCTTTTGAACCTGGCCAAACGCCGAACTTTTCGCCGTCATCACCAAAGATCAGAACGGCATTCGGAAATCGCTCGGCGATCCCCCGGCAGTGGTTGATCAGTTCCTGGGGATCGGCATATGGGATCAAGTAACGCAGTCGCTCGCCGCCCGCGAAGACTTTCAGCAGACGACCGCTTTCTTCCGTCAGATAAAAGCCGTGCAGGCTGTCTTCATTCAGTCCCGCATTGCGAAAATGCGTGTCGTCAAGCAGCGTGTATTCGATGCCCGCGTCGACAATCTCGCCCGCGAAGGATTGTTCCCACACGCGTTCCGGCACCCACATTCCGCGGACCCGAGTTTCGAACAGATTTTCCAGATGCCGTTTATAAAGCTGAATCTGCCCGATTCGATCACGGCGCGGAATCGCCGAAAGAATCGGTTCATAATAGGGACCGCCCAGAATTTCGATCTGACCGCGCTGGACGAACTCCCGCACGCGGGCAATGTACTCGGGATGATTGACCTCGAGCCAATCGAGCAGGCTGCCCGAAATGTGCAGCACGACGGGCAATTCGGGAAAGTCTTGTAACACGTCAAGAAAAGGAACGTAACTGTCTTGGAACGCCCCTTCGAACACGCCATCAAAGTTCCCGACGGGTTGATGGTTGTGCAGCGTTAGAATCAGTCGCACCTGGCCATTCATGCTTCTTACCTATCCCTGGGCAAATCTGGTCAAACTCGACAAGTGCGTAAGCGGATCGGTCTGCTGGGCCCATGGCAATCGTTTCGTCTTGATTGACGTTCTCGAATCGCCAGCGCGTGACCTGCCGAAATTCGTTCCCAACGAAGCCCGGCGCGCAGTGTCCTAAACCGCAGAATCGTCATTTTGGAGCGCAACCTGTATCGAATCTCGTACAGCCAGCGAGGTCGCAAACGGTAGATCAAAACCTGGAAAGCCTGCGAGTCTGGCGAACTCTTGGCGCGGCGAAACTTCGGAAAATTCACAGAAGTCAAACGCCAGCGAGAGTCACGCTCGGCCGCAACGCCCTGAATGATTTGTCGCTGAGTTGCCAGAAAGAGGACTGGCTCCGCCAGCTGCCTGTCCCCTTTCTGGCAAACCGCTCACAAATCAAACTGCCGATCAGCTCTCGGGACTTCAGGGCCGCGAACGTTATGTAACGTCCTGGCGAGACGCTGCGGTTCGGCAAACGGCGATTCAATCCAGAATCCGCGAGAGCTCACCGCCCTTGTTGCCATCATCGCCAATCGCGGGCGGTAACAACGAGAATTCCCAGAGTTGCCGCTCTGCCGAAACAAGCGTTGAAAGAAAGGGGACTGGCACCTTGCGGAGCCAGTCCCCTTTCCTTCAACGCGCCGCGCCGTGACACGGCTCGGCTCGGCCGAATCAATGAACGAGACAACTTGGGCTCGTCAGATTTGGACGACAACGAACAACGCGGCGGATTTGCCAAACGTGCGACTCAGAACGCACCGCATGACCAACGCCTGTCATGCAGTGTCATCCGAATTCTGATTCGTGACGCAGAAATCAGTGGTGACCGCAACCACCGCTGCCACAACCGCCACCCATATTCATCGAGCGGCTTTTTCCGAGAGCATCTTCCGCTTCGGGAATTCGACCGCAGCGCTGGTAGATCACTGACAGTTGCGACTGCGAAAAGGCATCGTTGGGATTCAGTTCCACGACTTTCTTCGCGTGAGAAATCGCTTCGTCGAACTTCCCCAACTTCTGCAACATCACTGCCAACGCGGAATGCGTCAACGCGTGTTCCGGGGCGATCGTCTCGATCTCTTGCAGTTTCGCGACGGCCGCCGGGATGTCCCCTTTATCTTTCAGGGCAATTGCTTCATCGTACATTACGTCTGGATTCGACATCGGACTATTTTCCTGGGACATGTAAACCGTGCACTTGAGACATAATCATAGGCGGTTGGGGAAGACGATCCAACCCACGGCGCGATATCTTATTTGACATGAGTTCCCCCGCCCCACTGACGAACACCCCCGCCGATTGGCGCCGCGAACTTCTGTTCCTCGCGGGAGCGATCCTTTTAGGCATGTTTGTCCGCGTCAATTTTCTTGGTCGAATCGCCGTCGAGCACTTTGACGAAGCCGTCTACGCCTCCAACTTCTGGTTCGATTCGAGCAATGGATACTCCTATCCCGCCCGTTACTTATATGCCCCGCCGCTGCTTCCTGCCGCCATTGAATGGACGATGACGCTGGTTTCAATCTGCGGATTTTCTCCCACCGGCTTCGTCCCGATGATACCGTCCCTGGTCGCCGGCATCGCCATGATTCCGTCGATCTGGTGGGTCGGACGACGTTGGTTCGGTCCAAGTGCGGGCCTGATTTCCGCTTGGCTCGTCGCGACCAGTGACTTTCACGCATCGTATTCCCGGACCGCGCTGACCGATGTCACGCTGTCCCTGTTCGTCCTTTGGGGCGTCTATTTTTTTTGGTGCGCGTGGGCAAACGATCTTCCGCTGAACCTCGAGCGGAAGAAATCGAAGCCGATCGCTGCGGCCCCGCTGCCCTGGCGGTTTCTGATTTTGGCCGGAGCCTTCACCGGACTCGCATGGTCGACAAAGTACAATGGCTGGCTGCCGCTCGCGATCGGAGCCGCCGGATCGGGGCTTTGGTTGACGATCGCGCCTTCGACGGAACGCGCGATGGGACGTGCGCTGACGCGCTGGCTGCTCGTCGCCACGATCGCGTTTTTGGTCTGGTCGCCGGTTCTGGTGGGTCTGCAAAAAACCGGAGGATACGCCACCGTCGCGGCAAATCATCGCCAGTACTTGGTCGGGATTGGTCAGTGGTGGAACACCGCCGCCAAGCAAGTCGAATGCATTGGAATGTACGACAACATGCTGGGCATGGTCACCGAACCCACGTTCGTCCCTCTCGGCAGTCGCAGCAGTTGGTCGAATCCAGCACGGCGGCCCACCGCCGATCAGGTCCTCGAAGAGGGCCTCGGCGCGGCAAGCAATGGAGCGCAACTTTGGAACATGTCCTCCACGTTGAAGTCCGTTTCTCGGGGAGTCAGGATTCTCGCGAACCGTCTTGCCACCTTCGCCGTTCCCCTTGGGCTGTTTTTGACCGCGATCATTTCGGCGTTCTTCGGACTCACAGTCCGCTTTGATCGGCGCCAGAGAATTGCGGCATGTCTGCTTGTCGCATGGCTCATTGGAATGACGCTCGCGACTCCGTTCTACCATCCGTATCCTCGACTCATTTTTCCGTGGCTGACCGCGGTCTGGCTGGGAGTCGGTGTCGCCATCCAGTTGCAACCCTGGCGCGTGATCCTGAAAAGCAGTCCAACCGCGACCGCCGTTTGGCGTCCCGGCCGCGTCGAGTGGGTCCTGCTCGTATGGCTGACCACAAACTGTCTGATCCGTCTGATGGCGGGCACCGCCCATGCCTGGAGCGATCGCACGGGAATGGCGGCAGTCTCCGAGCGACTGGCGAGCCGAATCACCGACGTGGTCGGCTCGTCCGCCAACGCCAAAACGGGATCGATCGCCTACGTCTGGGGCGAGCCCGCGCTCGTGTTTGGCTTGCGCTCGGAGGGCTTCAGATACGCTGTCCCGTCCCAGGGGCTTGCCTCAATCGAAAAGACCTCGGCGGCACCCACCTTTCTGCTTTTCGGAAATCAGTCGTTCGGCAGTACCGAATTCTCGCAGTCGCGATCAAAGCTGGAACAGTATTCGTTAAAAGAAATCTGCCATTTCAATCCCAGCCATCTCGTCGAGATGGACGCGCAGAACACGGCAAATTTCTATTCATGGGACTTCGGTCAAGCCATCCGGAGCGCCATCGATCACGATCCCGCCGACTCACAGAGCGGCATTTATAGATCGCAGATCTGGCTATTTCGCGTCGACGCAAAGTAGCTCAGCAGTGGCCGCTCACCCCACGTTTCCCCCCAATGCGACTCCTCGCACGTCGGCTCCAACACCCCCACGTTCGCAACGGATCCCCGGGGTTCTGCACAACCGAGACATCGCACACACACGGTCGAGTGACGTGATCCGGTCTTCCGCAAACGACAAAACGCCGTGCATCGGCTCGCATCTTCGAAACTTCCTCTTGTCCGAATTTCGAAGTCGCGAGTAAAATCGGGCTCCCCTCCTGCGTCTCACCATCTGTAGGTTAATTATCCCCGCCATGGATTGTGCGGTGGTATTGCTATTCGCCAAGGAACGAATCATGGACGAGCAACTTGGTCACGATCAGGTCTCTCAAGAACCTTCCCGTCGTCGCTTGGGGCGTGGCTTGAACGCGCTGCTCGGAACGGCTCCGATGGGAGGAACCGACGAAGCCAGCGCCGGTGATCAGACCGAGATCTCCGTCGAACTGATCGAGCGGAATCCGTTTCAGCCGCGTCAGGATTTCGATCAGACGGCGCTCAACGAATTGGTGGACAGCATCCGCCAGCACGGCGTGCTGCAGCCACTTCTGGTCCGTCCCGCCGGGGATGGATACCAGTTGATCGCGGGCGAGCGACGACTGATCTCGGCCAAGAAAGCGGGCCTGCGCCAGGTTCCCTGCCGTGTTCTGAATCTCACCGATCAACAGGTCAGCGAAGTCGCGCTCGAAGAAAACCTGAAACGCCAAGACCTGAATGTTCTGGAAAAGGCGATCGCCTTCCAGGACTATCTGAAGCGGTTCGGTTGCACGATCGAGGACCTCGCACGCCGCCTGTCGTTCGAACGATCGACGGTCAGCAATATGCTCCGACTGCTCGAACTGCCCGAGGCGGTCAAAACCGATTTGCGGTCTGACAAGATCTCGGCCGGTCACGCTCGCGCCATCCTGGCTCTGAAAAACGTCGACGCTCAGGTTTCTCTGTCGCAGAGAATTCAGCAAGAGAATCTGTCCGTCCGCAAGACCGAGGAAGCGGTTCGCGAAATGATCGCGACTAAGGACGCCGACGTCGTCCCATTCCAAAATCCGGACGAGTCAAACGCATCCGCCGATACGTCGAACCGAACCTCGCACGTGGTCGGTTTGCAAAATCAACTCCGCGATTGGTTAGGAACAAACGTCGAAATCAAGCTTTCGGGCAAGGCGAAGGACAAGGGAAAAATTGTCATCGATTTCGCGTCGAACGATGATTTCGAACGGATTGTTGGAAAACTGCAACGAGCTGCGTAGCCATGGAAACATGGGTGGTTTCACGTGGAACAAAAAGTTCATTGACGAACGCGTGCGTCCCACCTAAACTGCCCGCCGCACGGGATGTAGCTCAGCTTGGCTAGAGCGCCTGGTTTGGGACCAGGAAGTCGCAGGTTCGAATCCTGTCATCCCGACATTCAAAACAGACCCTTCGATGTCTTCGTCGAAGGGTCTGTTTTTTTTATGTCGAGAGCTGCAGCCAGCTGAACGAGAGCAAACGCATGGGGCCGGACAGACGACGGCTCAAGAGATTCCAGAGAAATCTCATTGAGACGCCTGACGAAGCGTAGTTCAAAACCATCTCGCCAGCTTATGGTGCGGCCGGACCAGTACTCTCACAATATTCTTGGTCAAATGCGATTGGCATAAGCCGACGTGTATTGCGAGGGACGTCTGTACTGTAGAGCATTTGCTCCCAGCGCCATGTCGATGCGTTCGATTGAACGAATCAATGATCAGCATTCAACAGTCAGCGTAAAGTGGTGCGTCCATGGCCGTGGTAAAAACGGGGAGAGCATTGTTACGGAGACCGCCAGGAGAACATCCGCACCGAAATTCTCCGAAACAGCGAACTGAATGGTTACGTTGCTCAGCATTTCGCTGACGCGACCCGCCAGTGCGGTGGTATGCGATTTCGAGTGTTTCTCGACGAAAACGAGGGGGGCCGCAATTCGAGCCTGCATCGGCTGCGAACACCAGCATCCCATTGGCGACAGTGAAGAGTATCTCGATGATGCCGAGGTGTGCGAATGCGAATACCCCTGTGGAAACGTGACGTTCGAAGTCACTGTGGGCGTCGCACTCTACGACGAAACCGATGACATGCGGTGGCTGTATCTCTTGGCTTCCGCTGCACGGCATGTGGGTTAACGGCGGTCTATGGAGACTGGAAGAACGAGTACAACGGCTACCAAGAGCTGTTGGCAAAGTGTAAAGCGGGCGCCGAACGAGCCTCATCACCCCATCGCATCGAAGTTGCGGCATCGGCAAGTTACTAGTGCCGTCGCTTCTCGAAGTCGGTCGATCGAGGGGGGACTTCGATTGTTGCGTGAGCGTCGGCATGGCCCCCCTATCGGGAGATCATTCCGGTTCAGGGAGTGACTTCAATGATGTCGAAATCCGGATTCTGCGACGTGGCGATCACGACATTCTCAACAGGGTCGCGGAGGGAGTCTTCGACAACTCGATCGACAATCGCCTGTCAGAAGAGTTTCTCGGCGATCCACGTCATCATCTCGCGGTCGCAATCGACGGTCGTTTTGTGGTCGGAATCGCGTCCGCCGTCCACTACGTTCATCCCGACAAATCTCCGCAGCTTTGGATCAACGAGGTCGGAGTCGCGCCGTCACATCGTGGTCGGGGGTTCGGTAAACGGTTGATGACGGCACTGCTCGAGGTCGGTCGGCACCTCGGTTGTTCGGAAGCCTGGGTCTTGACCGATCGACAAAACCACTCGGCATGCCGGCTTTACGAGTCGATCGGATGCGTGAAGCCGCCAGCCCCGGCGATGTTCACATTTCAACTTTCGGCGAACAACGCTGAGTCTCCTATCGCCCAAGTTCGAAAATAGCCGCGCCGGCACGCAATGCACCTTCCTTGTTCCCAAGCGGGAGCTTTTGAAGTTGCGTTCATGGAATCTTCGGCATGAAAACGTTGGTCGCCGCGTTGCGAGTTTCGATCGCTGCCATGGGTGACCGAGCCTCAAAGTGCTCACCCGCCCAGTCAGGCAACGCTGTGCGGCATTTTGCGGTTGAGTTTCAAGTTCCAATCAAGGCGAAGAACAAGTTCAGATGTATCGCATAGGCGATCTGTATTCCTCAGGCCCAATCGGGCCAGCCAGCCTCATAGCCAGGGTCGGAGGTGGTCTCACCGGAGGCCGTGGAATTCCGCCCCATCAAATCGTAAAAGGTCTGAAGGACCGTACCGTCTCATTTCTGTCACGAACCAATCCCACGAAACCGTGGTGGTGATCTATCTGGAATTAAAAGAGGCCTTCCGGTCATTCAGACCTCAGAATCTTCTGAATGTGATCTGGTCCAGGGTCTCCGGCGACGACGCCTCCGCCCCTGGCTACGAGACTGATCGACCACGTTAGGCCTGCAGATCTGCGACGCAAATTGACGACCTTACGCGCGTCACACGACACGTTTCACGAGAAACAACCGTGGTCCGATTTTCTTCCCGGGCTGGCTATCGAACGCCTTCGTTTCGAACTCACCTGGCCCCAGACCACCAAGCGTCAACTGAACGATGTCCGCTTCCGCGTTCCCTCCATCGTGCCCCATGTAGGCCACGATCGTCATGACCCCGCCCCGTCGCAATAGCGTGGCTGCCTGCCCAATCGCCTGCCGCGTCGACTCTGGTTGGGTCGTCAATGTTTTGTCACCGCTCGGCAGGTAACCCAGATTGAACATGATGGCGGCGACGTGACCGTGAACGGCCGAGGGAATCAACGACGTCATGTTCGCGTGACTCTGGTTCAGCAGGGTCACGTTCTCCAGTCCCGCCTCCATCAAGCGTGCTTGAGTTCGATCCAGGGCCACCTGCTGAATGTCGAACGCATACACTCGTCCGTCTTGCCCGACCTGTTCCGCCAGGAAGTGTGTGTCGTATCCATTCCCGGTAGTCGCGTCGATCACAACGTCACCCGACTGAATCACCTCACCCACAGCGAGCTGTGCCTGTTCGGTCAGCGGTCTGGACGGGCGCGGTTTCACGTGGCGCGCCGCTTCGAACGATATCGCCGCCCGTGCTGTGGCGACATCGGACCAGGTCGTCTTCCGATTCAGTTCAACGTCCGCGTCGACCTCACCCTGACCTCGAAGAACTCCCGCGAACTGGCTCGCGAAGTAGGGAGCCTGCAGAACCCCCTTCGATCCGAATCCATTGAAGATCCCTAGTTGCGATTGAACTGGGTGGATCCCGACGACCGGATACTGATTCCGGTGGATTGGTCGAACCGCCGCCGCATGTTCAAGCACCTCGACAGGTCGATTCAAAAACCCAGCGAGCCTCGTCAGGATCTCGGTTCTCCCTTCGGACGTGGGAATCGAATCGAGGTGCGACCAGTCATAGGTCGCCCCCACCTTGAACACCTGGTCGCCCATCGGTGCCAGCCAGATGCCACGGTGGACGATCTTCTGCTCGGTCAGCCCGGGGATTCGTACCGTCAGAATCTCGCCCTTCGCCGGCTTGAACTGCACGTCGCGAAACCAGGGATTCGGATCGGCCTGATACCCCTGGCAAAAAACCAAACGCCGCGAACGAATCCCGAATCGCGGTAGGGTCACCCCCGATGGCTCCAGTTCGAAGTCACGTGAAACATCCACGTCGCCTGGGAGAAACGAGCCTCGCTGCAGCAAGGACTCTCGAGACGAGTCCAGATAGAGGAGAACATCCAGCCGCCCGGCCGAGGTCATCTCGAAACCGCCATGTGTCTGATCAAGCGAAGGTTCGCACTGTGGACTTGAGTCCGAGACGACGCCGTCGAGCTCGCCCGATTCCCCTCTGAGATTGAACGCACGGCGCTCCCGCTCATCAGCGAACAGACGCACCATCCGGTCTTCTCGAAACAACGGGCGGTGAACTTCCGATTCGACCCGTCGGTAGAACGCGATGGCGTGCGGCCAGAAGTCCGCGAACCGCCACGAGAGGGTCAGCTTCTGGCCGGTGACGGGCGTCACGAGCCCTGCGGCAATCCCCGATGAGCCCACTCGAGCCTCGCGGTCAATGACCACCACCCGAGCCCCCTCCCAAAGCAGGCTCCAGGCCAAGGCGGTTCCGGCCAGCCCCTGCCCGAGGACAACGACATCAACAGACTGGGTGATCGGCATTTTCCTTCAACGTTTCACGTGAAACATCTTCACCAGACTTCCCGCGCAGTGCACACCGCCAATGTCGTGCACACAACCAATTCGGTGCATGCAGCCAAAGCGACTGCATCCGCCCTAACGTTCCACGTGGAACGAATTCACTTTCCTGCGGGACGCTCAGGCAGTGCAAAGTCCGATTCGTTCAGTTCAACATCCACCCCTTCCGCGGGGATCGGCTCCTTCAACGTCCAAAGGATTCCTTGAAGGATCAGTCGACGGTATTCGATCCGCTTCCAGTTCTCATGATAGTGCAGTCCAGAGAAACCAAACGAGTGTCCTCCGTCGGGACGCTCCATCGCCCATGACACGACGTAGTCCGACCCGTCGACCTTGGTCGCAAGCAACGGCGTGACCTGGTCTCGAGGGGTTGCAAACTTGAGATCGTAGTAGAACTCTTCATGGACGTCGAACGCGGCGACACCCTGCAGGGCGGGGTGAGAAACCGATGCGGGAACCACCCGATAGTCGGTGTAGCGATACTTCCGGTCCGGACCACCGTGGCACCCTCCAAACAGCGCGACGAAGTCCGCAATCGGCGGGGCCTCTCGCGTGCCCATCCCCCAATGCAGGCAACTGAAACCGCCCCCGCGCTCTGCCAGGCGTTTGAACGCCGCCAGACGCTGCGGATCGGCACTGACCCACTTCGCTCCCTCACTCAAGAACAACACCACGGCATCCGCGCCGTCGATCAGTTCCGGCCCGTCGGCCCACGGATTGTCAGCCTGAACGACGACAACCTGAATCGCATTTCGATTCTGCAAGAGCCTCGCGATCAGCTGGCAACCTGCCATGTATTCATGAGTCGTCTTGGGATGAGAATCGGGCTTCTGACCAAGCAGGAGAATTCGCTTGGGACGGGACGCCGGTGGCTTGGGGTCCTCGGCCCAACCTCGCTCGCTCAACACCATCGCGACGACGGTTACCAAGCTCGGAAGAATTCTCGCCATGAATCTGAACATTAAACGTCTCCCGTCGACCACCAGCCATTCAGACTCACCCGAACCGACCGCACCGAGACCAGACACCTTCGCCGAGCCGCCCCCACTCCACATCCCGGTCTGCTGCCAGTCCGTTGCCGGTCGACAGGCAGACAAAATTCCTCTCGAATCCCCGATTGTCCAAAAAACTTGTACGGAAGCTACCGTCAACTCGCACTATTAAGTTGACGGTCAAAAAGCGGCCGTGCGCTGGTCCACCCGGGCACCGGTCAATTCTCGCGGGATGATTCCAGATTTCGCGGGGTGATTTGGGCGGGGTGAAGTGATCTGGGGTTGGTGATGATGGTGGAGCGACGCCCTCTTAGGGGGTAGATCTCAGGATGTTGACCGGCGAAGTCGAGGCGATTTGAGGTACGATTTTCTGGCCGTGAATCAGGCCAGCGAACAGAGGAATTACGACCATGCGTTTGACGCTGCGAACACTGCTGGCCTACCTGGATGATGTCCTGTCGCCCGCCGACACCAAGATCATTGGACAGAAGATCCAGGAAAGTCCCATGGCCCAGCTGCTCGTCAGCCGGATCAAAGAGGTCATGCGCCGTCGTCGTCTGAAAGCGCCCGAACTGTTTGGAGCCAGTATTGGAATCGATCCAAACATCGTCGCGCAGTATCTCGATAACACACTCGCCCCGGAAACGTATGCGGACGTTGAACGCGTCCTGCTGGAGTCGGACGAACTCCTGGCCGAGACGGCCTCCTGTCATCAGGTCCTGACACTGATCTTGGGTGAGCAGACCGAGGTCTCGCTGGCGAGCCGCGAACGCCTGTATGCGCTCGGCCCCGTCGATTCGACATCGCAATTGGCTGTCCCCAGCGACACCTCGCTGAGCGTTCAGTCACGCACGCCCGAGTCCATTTCGACGCGCAACGCCCCGCCATCGGGAATCCAGATGGGCATGAAATCGGTCAAGGTTGAAGACGAGCGAATCACGACCGTACCGGACTACTTGAAGCCCGCGCCATGGTCGGCGCGATTCTTGCCTTCCGCGATCATCGCCGCCTTGATCCTGGTTTGTGCGGCCCTCTTTGTTCCCGGCCTCTCCAATATTTTTCAGCAAGCCACGCGTGAGATTCAGCGAAAGGCCCCTCGTGATCAAGTGATCTCACCGGCTGACGACAGCGAAGAAAGCACGCCCTCGACCGAGAACGACGCGGCCACCGCGACGGTTGCGGCGGCCACCAAGACGACAGAAGCACCTCGGTCGTCGATCCCCGCTGTGGCGCAGAACGAATTACCCCAAGGGCTCGACCCTGCTCCGCCAATGGACGATTTCGACGCGGACCTGCCGAGCCCCGAAGTCAACGCACCCACGGAGCCAAAGGATGCGGCCGCACCCGCGGCACCGATTCCCGGCGATCCCGTTGCCAAACCGGTTCCGAATGTGGCCTCGGCCGCAGGTCCACGGCCAGGAGCGAAGGTCCCCGAAATCCCCGCCGAGATCCTGAGTGAGCTTCAAGTCACATACAGTTCCCCGGAAGGGGTCGTCGTTCGATACGACGAATCGCAGCAACACTGGTTTGCTGCACCGCGCCGTCAGGAGATCAAACCGGGTGAGACGATCGCCAATCTCGAGCCATTCGATGGCGTGTTGGAGTTTGAAAAAGCGGGTGTTCGCGCCCTGGTGGTGAGTGAGGCGGTCGTGAAGTTGATGCCCCCCAGCGACAGCATTCTGCAAGGGCTGGAGATTGGCCACGGACGCTTCGTGCTGCAGACGGTCCGAAAAGACGACGAAGCGCGCGGTGCCATCGGAATCACAATTGGCGAGGATACCTGGAAGCTCGAATTGCTGAATCGTGACACCGTCTGTGCGATCGAAGTCACACCGCGCGAGCCGGTGCAGTTCCAGAAATACAATGATTACCACTGGTACATGGCGACACTGTATGTCATGTCGGGAACTGCAAGATGGACTCACCGCGACGGGCCGCCGATCGAGATTCCGCAATCCAAGGCACTCACGATTGTCCCGGAACGTGACGTCTCGTCCAGGATGGAGCCGATCGCGATTGCGTCGCCGCCAGACTGGACCGATGCGTCCAAGCGACGAACCGCCCCGCTACGACGATATCTGGTTCCGTTCGAGAAGGCGTTCGAGCCGGACCTGGCTGTCGAGCAATCGCTGTTGATGCTGGTCAAGACAACCAAAAATCCTAAGATCGCGGAGCTGGCGACCCGGGGATTGTCCGCCGTTCACAACTACCGGGCCCTTGTCGAAACCCTGGCCGAATGCCCGCACGAAGATGCCCGGTTCGCGGCTCGCGACGGATTGCGGCAGTGGCTTCCTATGGAAATCGATCGGGGAAGACTTCTGAAAGCCGAGCTCGAGACCTACTATTCCCCCGTCGATGCCGAGGCGGTCTACCGGCTGCTTTGGGGCTTCACACCCGAAGATGTCAAAGACTCGCCCGTGACGTCGTCACTTTTCCCCAACTGGATGCTCAGCCAGAAACTGGAAATTCGTGAATTGGCCGATTTCTGGGTTGAACGACTGACACGACGAAAATCGGAATATCGCGCCAACGCTGACGAGAAACAGCGACTGGCGTACGTTCGCCGATTGGAAGCCATGATCGAACGAGACAAGGGGCTGATCAAGTAACCTCGTTAAGTTTCCCAGCGAGTTGAAATCATAAAGGGGACTGGCTCCGCAAGGTGCCTGTTCCCTTTATGATTTCAACTCGAAAAGCACGGGAACGAGAAGAACCTTCGTCGTCACCACACGCTCGGCGATCCAATCAACACGCCCCTCAACGACGTGGTTCCGTCGTGCACTTCCCGCCTCCAGAAGTCCGGCATGGGGACCGCCACAAAGAGCCACACGGCCCCCCGACCTGCAGCGGCACCAAGAGGCACCGGGTCGCAGTCCCGATAGGCTCGCAAGCGTCTCGCGCAGGAACATTGCGAGGGCGTCGCGCCTTCAATTCCGGTTTGAGTCCTCACAGAACCAAATTGGCGCGATTCACAGGCAGAACTGCAAGGCAGCTAGGCAGACACCGGAAATGCGAAAACAAATTTCTTCACATTCCCGACACGACAAGGACCTCAAATAGGTCTTCGAATTAGCGGGCGTTTTTTTCAAGTCGCCAAATTTTTGCTCCGCCGTCACTTTTTCGGGCACGCAGGTTGCGTTCGCCCGGATTATTCGCCCTGAAGTCGCGCGCTCCCGTGATTCAGTCGGGTCGAATCTGGTGGACGAGAATTTGTTTCTCGACGGTTATGAATGAATCATACTTTGAGGAAGCGCACGATGAAGATGTTGACTGTTTCGAGCGGTTGGCGGTGTGTACCCGCCGGCCTCGCCGCGTTGCTAATGCTCTTTTCCATGGCATTGCAGCCACCGGCTTGGGGCCAGGATGCACCGGCTGCAGCAGCAACCACTGAGGCACCTGCGACCGCAGCCGAAACACCCGCCGCTGAAACCCCACCACCACCTGCGCCGCTGACCACAGCCGAAATCAAGGTCATGCTGGACACCGTGTGGGTACTCATCACCGGGATGCTCGTGTTCTTCATGAATCTCGGATTCGCAGCGATCGAATCCGGGATGTGTCGCGCCAAGAACTGCGTGAATATTCTGTCGAAGAACTTCATCGTGTTCGCCGTTTCCACAATTGCATTCTGGGCAATCGGCTGGGGCCTGATGTTCGGAAACGATAAGCCTGAAGAAGGCAAAAGCGATGGCGGCTGGTACGGAAAAGCGGGTCTGCTATTCGTCCAAGGGGCTGACAACAGCCCTGCGACGGGCGACGGGTACAAAGGAGACTACGCGTCGATCGGCTGGACCGGTGTTCCGCTCAATGCCAAATTTTTCTTCCAGCTTGTGTTCGCTGGCACCGCTGCCACGATCGTCTCGGGTGCCGTGGCCGAGCGGATCAAGTACCACACGTTCATTGTCTTCAGCTTCCTGATGGGCACCTTGATTTATCCAATCGTGGGACACTGGATCTGGGGCGGTGGCTATTTGGCTTCCAAGGGTTTCTTCGACTTCGCTGGGTCGACTCAAGTGCATTCACTCGGTGGTTGGGCCGCTTTGGCTGGTGTCATCGTTCTGGGACCGCGTATTGGAAAATATTCAGCCGAGGGAAAAGTTCAGGCGATACCGGGTCATAACATGTCGCTTGCCACAATCGGATGCTTGATCCTTTGGTTCGGCTGGTTCGGATTCAACCCAGGTAGCACGATGGGTGTCGATCCCGGCCTGATGTCCCATGTGGCCGTCACCACGAACACTGCCGCCGCGTTTGCAACCATTACCGCCACGGCAACCGCGTGGTGCCTGCTCGGTAAGCCCGATATCGGAATGACATTGAACGGCTGTCTTGCCGGACTTGTCGCAATCACCGCCCCCTGTGCGTTCGTCTCGATTTGGAGTTCGGTCATTATTGGCAGTATCGCCGGAGTGGTTGTCGTGATCGCGGTCATGTCGTTTGACCGAATCGGGATCGATGATCCTGTCGGGGCGACGTCCGTCCATCTTGTGAACGGAGTCTTCGGAACACTTTGTATCGGGCTCTTCACGGAAACGTCGCTGATTCCAGCCGGAACAACGTTGAAGGCCGGTCTGTTTACAGGTGGCGGCACGGATCAACTCATCGTCCAGGCCATCGGGGTTGGAATGTGTTTCGCCTATGTCTTCCCCGTCTCGCTGGTCATCTGGTTTATTCTGAAGGCCACGATGGGGCTGCGAGTGACGCGTCAAGAAGAAATCGAAGGCTTGGACATCGGTGAACACGGCAACGAAGCCTATCCAGGTTTCGTCATGCAAGCACCATCCGGTCACTGATCCCATCCGGTCACCGATCGAAGTCTCCGCGAGGATCAGTTCGCGGGGATGATCGGATTGTGATTCATTTGAAAAAACGCGGGGATTCGAGATCGCTCGATCCCCGCGTTCGTCATTGGAGAACGAGCCTCGACCAGCGTTTCGAGCGAAACCAAATTTCGAGATCACCGTACATGTGCGTCCGCAACGAGACAATCACTCACTGCAGACTTTATGAAGTATGCAACGTCGTTTATGCTGGAACTTCCGCTATGCAAGTTCATTCCTGATTGTTCCCGCCGCCTGTTGTGTGAGGTCTTTGATGAACGCCCTGTATCGTGCTCTGGCTATCGCTGTGATCTCAACCGTTTGTTGTCAGGTGTCTTCTGCAAACGAATGGCGGCAGTTCCGCGGTCCCGATGGACAAGGTCACGCCGCAGGGGCAACCAACCTGCCAACCGAGTGGAGCGAGACGGACAACATCCTGTGGAAGGCCGAGATCCCCGGTCGTGGCTGGTCGTCACCTGTCTTCGCCGATTCCACGATCTGGCTCACGACGGCGATCGAAAAGCCGCTTTCCCCAGAGCAAGAGGCGGAACTGCGGGAGAAAAAACTGGCGGGAAATCCCGTTGCCAAACAGATGAATTTGTTCGAGTCCGTCGCACTGCATGCCATCGGAATCAATCCCAGAACGGGGGCGGTCGAACACAACATTCCGCTGTTCGTTCTGACTGAGCTCGAACCGATTCATTCGCTCAACAGCTTCGCGTCTCCGTCACCCGTGCTCGATGGAACTCGGTTGTATTGCCACTTTGGCGAACTCGGTACCGCGTGCGTGGACACCGAAACGAATTCGATCAAATGGAAGGCACAACTGCCGTCCAACCATTCGGTTGGCCCCGGCAGTTCTCCAATTGTCCATCAGGATCTGTTCATCGTCCCGTGCGATGGAACCGAACAGCAGTACGTCATCGGACTCGACAAGATGAGCGGCGAGCAGGTCTGGAAGACCAAGCGTCCACCGCTCACCGGTACGACGGGTGATGTGCACAAGTCATTCAGCACACCGCTGGTCGTGAATGTCGACAACCGCGATCAGGTCATCATCCCCGGAGCGCAGTGGGTCGTCGCCTATGACCCGCGCGATGGATATGAGATTTGGCGCGTGCGCCACGGCGAAGGATTCTCGAATGTCCCACGCCCTGTGGTCGGCAACGGAATGGCCTATATCTGCACCGGCTTCATGCAGCCGCAGATCTGGGCCATCGGTCTCGACGGCCGGGGTGACGTCTCCCAAACGCACGTCAAATTCAAGATCCCGAAACAGGTCCCAAATACTCCATCGCCGATCCTTATCGAAAATCAGCTGTACTTCATCTCGGATCAGGGAGTTGCGACAAGCATCGACGCCAACACAGGCGAGGTCATCTGGACCAAGCGGGTCTCGGGCAACTTTTCGTCGTCGCCACTTTTCGCCGACGGTAAACTGTACTTCTGCAGTCATGAAGGCAAAACGACGATCATCCGGCCGGGACGCGAATACGACGAAGTCGCCGTCAACACCCTGAACGGACAACTCATGGCATCGCCAGCGGTCCTCGACGAGTCGTTGTTACTACGCAGTCAGTCCCACCTCTATCGAGTCGGAATCGCAGCCCGCCCGTGATCTTGGACATTGTCCGACGTCCGAATTTGCGTTTCCCCTTGCCACGACAGGTCACTTCGTGAACCGATTGTGCGGCGCAAAAACGCAATTTGAGGTCGACTCAAATCTCACTCCTGGCATCCCTCAATTGCTCGAGTCGATGAATGGAATCCGCCAAAGTGCTGGCATCATGGGTCGGCTGCTGCAGATACGATTCGATCATCGCCTGCAATCGCAGCGCCGCATCGACGACGGAATTGGCGCCTGCCTGATAGGCCCCGATCGAGATCAGATCGTCCGCTTGCTGACGCGCCGCCATCAACTGCCGTAACGAACTGGCCGCCTGACGATGCGACGGCGTCGTCGTATCGGGCATCAATCGAGACACGCTTCCCAGGACATCCACCGCCGGAAAATGCCCCTGCTGCGCAAGAGACCGCGACAAGATGATATGCCCATCCAGGATTCCGCGAACGGTGTCGGAAATCGGTTCGTTGGTGTCATCTCCTTCCACCAGCACCGTATAAAATCCGGAAATACTTCCATGTTCCGTGCGGCCGCAACGTTCGAGTAACTTGGGAAGCAGTGCAAAGACACTCGGCGGATTTCCACGAGTTGCAGGATGCTCGCCCGCAGCGAGTCCGATCTCACGCTGTGCCTGTGCGAACCGCGTCACACTGTCCATCATCAGCAAGACGTCACTCGCCGAATCACGAAAGTACTCGGCGATCGCTGTTCCCAAGTACGCCGCTCGCAACCGCAGAATCGCGGGATCGTCACTCGTTGCGACCACGACGACACTGCGTGACAACCCGTGCGGTCCCAAATCCCGCTCAATGAATTCTCGCACTTCGCGACCACGTTCACCGATGAGAATCACGACGTTGACGGAGGCGGCCGTCGCTCGCGCGATCTGCCCCAGCAGGGTGCTCTTTCCGACCCCGCTGCCCGAAAAAATCCCGAGCCGCTGTCCCTTCCCCATCGTGAGCAAGCCGTCGATCGCGCGCACTCCCGTCGAAAGTGGCTCATCGATCCGAGGGCGGCTCATGGGTGGAATCGGCTTCTGATGCAGACAAACTCGATCTGGCAAGATTGGACTCGGACGCAGATCAATGAACTCCCCGCGTGCATTAATGATCCGCCCCAATAGACCTTGGCCAACTTTCACCCGCTGGACGGAATGCCCCAGAACGACGCGCGTTCCGCGCCGAACTCCGCTCATTTCGTCATAAGGAAACAAGAGCGTTTCTTCACCCGAGAAGCCGACGACCTCCGCTTCCAGCGAGCCACCATGATCCGCTTCGAGCCTGGCGATGGCGCCCAGCGGCGCGGGGAAACCCGCCACGGCGATCGTCATCCCGACAATCTTCGTGACACGCCCGGTCAATTTCGCAGCGGCAATCCGCTGAAGATGATCTTCCAAATCCAGCATCTGGCAGCCTTAGTGAAATTCGATCCACCGTCGCGACACAGGTCATCAAACCGGCACTAGTTCATCAATTCATCCGCGATGCGACCCAACATCGTTTCGATTGTCGCATCGATTTCGCCATGCCGCGTTTCGATTCGACATCCCCCCCGCGTCATGCCCGCGTCCGACACGATCGTTGTTTCACCACACGCCGTCAGCGATTGGACCACCTGCACCGCGCGGTCACCAAGGATCCCCAGGTCCGCCGAATTCAGATGAATCGTCAACTGCGGCTGGCCGACAGCAAGTCGCAGCGCGGCAGCAATCATCTCCTTCGCATCGCCCGGCCGTGACTCAAGTTGCCGCTGCAGCAATTTCTCAGCAATGGCGACGCTGATTCGCACCGCCGTTTGCTCCCAGCGCTGAATCCAGCGATCTCGCTCTTCACGAAGAAGTGCCGCCGCGTTCTGGAGCGCGGGGAGCGCCGTCGACAATTGCTCGGTGATTTGCGTCTCGGCAATTTCACTCGCTTGTCGGTGAATTGCCTCAGTCGCCTCTCGCATTCCTTCGTCAAGTCCCGACGTTCGTGCTTCACCCGCAGCGCGTTCCCGAATCTCGTGCGCCTCGCGATGCGCCGCCTCAACAATCGCCGATGCCTCGCGTGAGGCAACCTCCGTCAATTGCTCTGCCGCCAGTCGGAAGTCGACGAGATTATAGGAGCCTGGTTCGCGTACCTGACGGACTTCCGACGCTTTAATGATCCGAGCGGACATGACGACGCTCTCAAATGACTTTATGACTTATTAGTCAATAATTATTAATATCACTTATTTACAACACATGAAAATTGCATCTTGCGCAATTTTGTCAGACATCAGGCTGTCCTTTGCGCAGGACGAACCGTGTCACGACTGGTAACGGTCGCGTTCGAGGCCCGCCCTCCACGTCGTGATGCCAAACCTGACAGCGGAATCTCTTCTTCGATCGCAAGGCCCCGAATCGCCGCGGCAATCTGACGCTGAACGACCGTAATTTCGCTCAACGGCAATGGCCCCATGGCATTGATTTCGCGTTTCAATGCCATCGCCAACGGTGAAGCAACACAACTGAAGATCCTCTGCCGTAATCCCGTCGACACACCCTTCAACGCCACAGCCCAGCGAAACTGGCCCGTCCGCTGCATCACCAAACGCAAGGTTGCGTCATCGATCAGAGCCAGATCGCTAAACGAAAACAACTCGTCCTTCAGAGCATCCGCCACCGTTGAATCACGCGTTTCGATCGTCCTCATGAGTGACGCGGCACTCGACGAATCGGCGGCGCTCAGCATTTTCGCCGCACGGGCGACGCCACCGGTGTGCACCGGAATGCGACCAAGTCGATCATGTAGCAGCGCGGCGATGTCCGCCAAGACATCGAGATCGGTCGCCGCAAGTCGGGACACTCTCCCCAGAAGATCGGCCTGTGCTTCGGCCGAAAATCCAGACAACACTTGGGCAGCCAAAGGAGGTGATAGCTGTGATGTGACAAGTGCGATGGTCTGCGGATGCTCGTCCTGAATCAACTGACGGATCTCATCCGCGTGCCGATGGTGCAGAAACGCGAACGGCCCCGCTGCAACCTGTGCTTCCACCTTCACCAACGCGGGTTCGACATCGTCGCGTTCGAGTGTCCGTTCCAGCAGGATTCGAGCGGTTTCGGGCCCAGCAGGCTGCACCAGCGGCCGAGACAGGAACGACGTTTGAAACGAACTGAGGACTCGTTCCTGTTCATCGCGTGTAATATTATCAGCCTTTGCAATCGCAAAAGTAATCTGCTCGACCTTCTCACGCGTAAGCTTTCCAAGCAACTCGGACGCGAGCGACTGATCAAGACTTAATAACAGAATTGCAGCCTGTCGATCTCCGTCAGTTTCACTGTAGCTCGCCACGGAACCAACTTCTGACAATGTCTGTCCAACGACGGTTGCCGCAGCGATGGTGTCAGAGCCGATCAAAGCCCGCACATCGTCCCGCAATAAGGCCACCCGATCGACAACAGGAACGGTGGGACGCGGAATTTCGACCTCCTCGGCAATCGCGATCGAGGGGCCAGGTTCCTCGAATTCGGTGGGGAACGTCATGTCCGAAGTGCCCTCAGCCTGTTTCGCCGGACGACGAAACAGCCAAATCAGTGTGAACGCCAAGCATACCACGCCGACGTAGCTGATCTCCTTCTGCCATCGCCGAGCATGCTCAATCGTCTGATTCCAATTGAGCTGCGGCCCGTCGCTATTCCGATCGGCAGATATCCGATCAACAAACGTGACCGAAATTGCGTCGTGAGAGGAGGTCGAAGGAATCAGACGCCGCACAACGCGCTCGACCGTGGCCGCGACTTCGTCTTCCATCATGTAGGACTCAGAATCCGCTGCTGCACTTCGCGATTTTGAGGATCGACTGGCAGCCACCGCGCGAAGGTAGTCGCGGGGAATTGAGACGCTGACTCGCAGCCCAGTCGTTCGCAACGCATCCGACGAAGGCAACGGCGCACCGGAACTCGGAAGTGCGGTAGACGTACCTCGAAATGCGGCCGAATGTGAATCCGGTTGCATGATCACAGCAGGACGATTCGCGACGGAATCAAATTCAGCCCGTTCGTCAGATTGAAAATTTGTCGTCGTCGCAACACGCGATTCGGTGTCCTTGTCGAACTGCACCGCGACACTGACGTTGGGAATGTAGGAAAGCGCCTTCAGAAGCTGCTGCTCATATTGAGCAATCAGCGTTTCGTTCGCCGGGAGTGATCCATTCGTCGACGGTTCGCCCATCCGATCGCCATGGTAGGCGTGTCCCCGAGCGACATCAAAAACCGTGACGTCGACAGGCTTCAGATCGGGAACCATGTTCGCCACGACGTGCCGCAATGAATCCACCAGCGACGCCGTGATCTCGTAGCCTGAAGCCGATTTCAAAGTGACATTCGCGGTCGTACGTGGTTTCTGATTCCATCCATGCCGCCGATCGGAATACGCAATCGCCACCCGGGCGTCGTCGATCCCGGGAATCTGCTTGATGGTGCTGCGCAGTTCCTGAATCAGCAAAGCCTCTTTCATTTGCTGTCGCTGGCGATCCGTACTGAACGGCCCCAAGGTCTCGAAATGCTTTAACATTTGCGAGCCAAAATCGGCGGGTAGTGCGTTGACGGCCAGCAGTGCGGCATTGCCGCGTTCGAGATCCCTGGCTGGAATGAGCAATCGTGAACCATCACGTCGAATATCGACAAATCCCGCCGCTTTGAGCGCCTGTTCCGCCGCCGGGAGTTCATCGCCAACAAACGCCCTTCCGAACGACACAGGCTGATAGCTGGCCCGACTATTCGAAAGCAGCAAGGCACCAAAGCCAACGACAACCGCGAGCGAGATCGCTATCGATGCCACGCGACGCATGGGTGACATCGACCGAAATAGCTCGAAGAATTGTGCGGTGATGCGCGGCAGAACGTCCATGTTGGAGCGCGCGGTCGTTTGAGGAACGGAATTTAGCCAAGGCACGATGCGTCTTATAGTTGCGACTGGCAATTCGAGGCAATGCGAGTCGGTCGAACTTCTCTGTACAAATCAGCAGTTCCGCAAATCAATCCGCGTTGTGCCTGGAACGTACTTGACTCCCGTTCTCCTTTCGAGAGAATGACTTAACAAATCTTTACGCCGTCGGACTGCCCGGAAAAACCCAACAATCGGTCAAGCAGATCCGACGAACTTTCCTCATCTTCAACTTGTCGAATACGAATCGTCTCCAATTGAGCTACGATCTTGGAGTGGTCGGGGCGTAGAATAGTGATGGCCGTTTGACTTTATGGTGGTCTACAGACTGCCTCGGCGCGAGGAAGTGAAAGAATTCTGTCATGCGTGCACATCTGATACCAGTCAAAGGTCGCGGACGCCCGATTCAGATTACGCGCGATATCACCGTTGTCGGACGACAGGAAGACCTGTGCGACGTTTGCTTGAAGAAGAGCAGCGTTTCCAAAATGCACTGCGTGATCGTCCGCACGGATGGACTGCTTTTCATTCGAGACCTGGGCAGCACAAACGGCACGAAAGTGAATGGACAGCGCGTGGTGCGCGGTGCGCTATTGCCAGGTGATGAACTCGCCTTCGCCGGCGAGAAATTTCGCGTCGAGATGGGACCAGGCGACCCTGATCCCGAACCCGATCGCGACATGGAAAACCAGCACACGGAAATGATCGAATTGCCCGTGAAGGCCGCGGAAGAAAACTTCCTCGAGTATCAGCTTGAACCGCTCAAATCGAGTAACAGCGACGTGAAGTTCCTCGAAGAGCACGAATAACCCGGTTCATTTTGAACCGCGAGTCGAACTGATTTTCACGAGGTCATCATACGCCCGGCGCTCCCAGCCAATGACCTCTCCTGCCTCGTCGGTACGAGGGAAGAGCTGAACTGGGGTCACTTCCGTTTCCCAGACACCTTCGGAATTCTTGGCGACGTTGACCTCGAGATGGCCATAGTGCTTTCCACCCGAGATCAACTGCTTTCCAACCCAGACTTCCAGCGAGTTGTCATGTGCGAGAAACTTGCGGAACGGATTGTCGAAACCCTTTGAAGGTCCGCGCAAGCCGTCTCCACCAATCCCCACGTCGTAGAAATGAATCTGATGCGACGCCTTGGTGCCATCCGCCAGCGTTTGCATACCCGTGACGTGAGATCGCTCGAGCATCTCGTCATGGCCAGAAAAAACGATGTCGACGCCATACTGGAAAAACAGCGGCGCCAGCGCACGCATGGCAATTCCTGACTGCCCCGAGAACCCTGCATTTCCAAAGGGAATACTGTGGGGACCTGAACCGTACATCGTGTGATGAAACTGCACGAACGTAAATCGACTCTTGGTGCGTGCATCGGCCAGTTGCGATTCCAACCATTGATACTGCTCTGAACCAGGGTTGAAGTCAGGTGCATTGCTGCCATCCAGATTGTGATTTGTATCCGACGCCGACTTGTGTGGCAGACCGTCACTCGAATCGACGGTGATAATCGTGATCGGGCCATAGTCAACGCGGTAGTAACGCCCGTGATGCTTCGGATTCTTGGCGTGATTTGAGGGAACTTCGAAATAGGTTAGATACTTGTCCGTGGCGAAATTCGCCCCCTCGGCCGAATAGCCACCGCCTGGCCCCGCAAAGTTCTCATGATTCCCGATCGCAGGCAGAATTGGCACTCCAGAGGCAATCTGACCAAGCTCCCCGGCGTTATGTCGCCAGAATTCATCCCAGTCCCGTTGCTCACCGCCCGTTTCGACAAGATCCCCCGTCACCAGCAAAAAATCAGGATTGCGAGACGCCATCAATCGGCAGTTTTCCTGATACCCGATCGTTTGGTCCACAAGGTACTTCGTAATCTCTGCAGGTCGGTTGCTGCCAGCGGCCGAAGGCCACTCAACAGGTGGCGTCGTACTGGATTCGGGTTCCGTCTCTGAGTCCGAGTAAACCATGAATCGCACGGACCGATCGGACGAAGGAGATGTCCGGAACGAAGCAGAGTACTCCTTCGCCCCCTGTTGCACATGGTACGCATAGGTCGCACCAGACGTCAGACCCGTGACGCGGATTCGGTGCATCCAGGGAATCGAGGGATGCGGCTCGCCGGGTTCCGGTTTAAAGGGATTGTAGGCCAGCGACTTCGTGAGTACCGGTTTCGAAGTAAACGCCTTCGCCCCTTCAGGCAATTCAACGGTCAGCTTTCCTGCTTCGTCGGCCTCTGAGAACCAGATCACCGTCATTGCGTCGGGTGCTGGATTCTGTACGTAGGGAAGCACTCGAAACGATTCACCCGCTGTGACGGCGGACGCCAGCAGCAGAATCCCGGCAAACAGGAAATTTCGGAATTGGAACATCGGAACATCACCTCATGATGAATGAGTCAGAAAAAGGAGGGCCGCTCAGAAGAAAATTTGGCAGGACGATTCCTGAAGAATTCTGTTCCAGTTCGGTCTCTGCACCACAAATGATACCGATAGCGCCGAGACGCGATCCCAACGGATGGACGAAAACCGCCACCATTTGTGAAGATTATGTGAATTTCTTCAAAATCTCTACGATCAAGCAATTGTCGCCATCCAGGAAACGAATCGAGGTGCCGTAAACTCATTTCCAAAGGTGACGATTGCCGCACCGCAGTCCCGATTTTTTTGCATTTTCGGCGTCGTGGCGTGATCCAAAAACCGATGGCGAACGTTTTTAGGGAGTTGAGTGCGCAACTTTGCTTGCCATCGCTATACTCTGGACCGACTTCCACCGGCCGGTTGACATGACCGGACGAAGTGGACGATTTATTCGATCGGTTCAGCGGATCGGACGCAAAGTTGCACGTGAGCATGAGCCAACGTACAGCCTCGTAGAATTCAAATTCTGCAGGCAATGATCTTTCTCGGGCAAAGGGATAAACGCGTGACGGGGATTCTTTGGGGGGGATTCGTACTGCTGGTGCTTTTGATCCTCGCGTTTGATCTGGGAATCCTATCACGCGAATCGAAGACACTAAGCGCGAAAACAGCGTTGTTCCGTACCGGCGTTTACTTCACGCTGGCTCTGCTGTTCACGGGATTTGTCTATTTCGCGTATGAGTACCACTGGTTCAATCTGGGTGTGTATGAAAATGTCGAAGGCGAACACGCGGACGATGCGAGCCTGCCTGATTCCGGCCTGGAAGCAGCCATTCAGTTCTTCTCGGGATACATCCTCGAACAGTCGCTCAGCGTCGACAACATCTTCGTCATCGCACTGATTCTCGGATTCTTCAAAGTCCCGTCCGCTTATCAGCATCGTGTCTTGCTGTGGGGCATCCTCGGCGCGCTAATCATGCGCGGCGTCATGATCGCAGCCGGTGTGGCGCTCATCAAATACTTCGAGTTCATGACCTACATCTTCGGTCTGTTCTTGATCTACACGGCCATTAAGATGTTGACGGCCGGCGAAGACGACGAAATCGATTTCGAGAAGAGTTTTCTCGTCAGAATGGTCCGGCGGCTCTTCCGCTTTCACCCCGAATTCGTCGAAGACCATTTCTTCACACGAATCGACGGCAAGCTCGCGATCACACCACTGCTTCTGGCACTCGTCGTCGTCGAAACCACCGACCTGGTGTTCGCCGTGGATTCGATCCCGGCCGTCATTGGCTTGACGCGCGATCCGTTCCTGGTGTTTACATCAAACGTGTTTGCAATCCTGGGCCTTCGAAGCCTTTATTTCGCGCTCGCCGATCTGCTCGGTCGATTCCACCTGCTCAAGTATTCGCTGGTTGTGATCCTGGCATTCGTGGGTGCGAAGATGCTGCTTGAGAAGCTTCTCATCCCACATGATGCAGAAACCAAGGGGATCGTGAATCTCATTTCATTCGCGGTCATTGTTCTCACGCTATTCGGTGGTGTCGCGGCGTCGTTCGCATACCCCGAGAAGCATGAAGCCGAGACGTCAGAGCCCCCCGACGCACATCTCAGTTAGTACTTTTGTCAGATCGAAATGCACGGGTTGTTTGGCCGGGGCTGGACGAGCGACGCGCCGGAAGCTCCGCGGTTTCGGCAAGCCGCTCGACGCCGGCAACCCGAAGATTTCTGTATGACACGACACCAGGGATTTGTGGTTCGCCGTAGCAATGATCACACCCCGCTGACGTACTCGAGTCGCCACTCGTCTGTGGACTGCTCGACGGCCGCGTCAAAGCACGAAATCTCAAACGAAGTCGACCCTTCGTACAAGTCCCCAATCAGCTCAAGCATCATCAATGCCTGGCGGCGGCGTCCGGCTGGCGATCGCGCCAGACATGGACGGCTTGCTGCAGTTGATCGGCCCAGACTTTGTTCAGGTGCTCCGCTGAGGGAACGTGACCGTCCCGCATTTCGCCAAAATACCAGCAACAGGCTTTGCCGAGCGAATACGTATACGCAAACGCCATCGCCGCATTGGCCGTCTGCCCGAGGAATGGAATGAACTTCAGCGGCGCCTTCACGGCCGATCGCACCGCCAGCCGTCCTGCCACAACCCCGGACATCTTCAGCAGAAGTTCGGCATTCATCTTTTGGTCATAAAGGTCGGCCAACAGGTAAACAAGCCGCGACTGAAGCGCCATGACGACCGGAATATCCACCCAAGGTAGCGGTGTCGCCGCAGATGTCGCGGCGAGCCCGCTGTAGGTCAGGATCAGCGGCATCGCCTGTCTGGCCGTCAGATCACGTAGCGAACCTCGTAACTCATCCAGATGTAACAAGGCCTGACGGCATGCGGCGGGCAAAAGTTCACTCAAGGTATTCTGCAGCCGTTTCCCTCCGACGTTTGGCTCGTTGTATCCCTCTTCGGGACGAGTCAAATCGATGGGAACAATGCAATTCACCAGTCCAGCAAATCGAACTTCCTGCTCACGCAGACTTCTCTGCAGCGCGGGATGGATCGCACGAGCGGAGGGATGAAGATCACATGCCGGGCTCGATTGTGCCGTTGCTGTCGTCGTCGCGTCGCCGGAATTCGAGACGGCCAGCGCCGTGGACACAGCATCGAAGGGATCGGGTTCGGGATGCTGTTCGAAGGGGTACGCTTCGTGCAAGCTGGTCAGAGCCAGCACGATTGGCCTTGATGGCCGCGCAGCACGAATCGCTTGAAGCGGCTTGATCACCTCCGCCAGGGCGTGGTCCATCACCCGAGCGACCACGATCACAACGTGCGTTGAGCCATCAAACGACTTCAAATCCTCTGACGGATCATAGCCGACTTCCCCTAACCCGCGCGTATCAAGGAAACGCATGAGCGGCTGGCTTGTCGAGGGAAAATCGTATTGGAACGAAGTTTTCGTTTGCGGCTGAAACCCGTTGCCGATTTCCGCCTGCGTCGATCCGGTCAGATACCGGATAATCGACGTCTTGCCACTGCCGGTTTTTCCAAACAGCCAGAAGACCGGCACCGGCATCTTCTTCAATAGTTCGTCACGCTTCTTTTCGAACTGCTCATCAGTGAGCGGCCCAAGCCCCATCCAGGATTTGATACTGTCAAACACGATGAACAGCCTTGTCGAATTGCGACGGGCTGGTCACTTCTTAGGTTGACTGCCCTTCGCCTGTGGGTTTTGCGCAACATTCGCTGCCTTCAATAGCTCAGGCAACTCTTGCTTGACGTCGGTCATTGTCGCATTGCGACTTTCCACTTTACCGTCTGCGTTCACCAGAAACATCGTGGGGAACAAGATAATCCCATAAGACGTCGCCATCGGACTGTTCAGCCCACCGGCCTGGTTTGCAGGAACGGGCTGGAAAATCTGCGGCCATGTCATGCGATGCTTGTCGACATACGACTGTGCTGACGCTTTGTCGTGCTCCAGGGCGACCCCCACGATCTCAAAACCCTTCGCTCTGTTCTCTTGATACAAAGCACGCAGTGCGGGAATGTCTTCCTCGCACATCTTGTATTCACTGTTCCAGAACACGACCAGCACGACCTTGCCACGAAGCTTCTTCAGATCGAGACTGCCGCCCGCCAGCATCGGCCCTTCCAGGTCGAGCACCTTGCCATTCAGATCCAGTCGCTTGATGGCACCTTGTGCGCGTGCCGCCAAGGTGGATTTCGGGCGTTCTTGAACGATTCGCTGGTACCAGACAACAGACTCTTTCGTCCGCCCCTGCATTTCTTCATTGTTTCCCAGCGTCATCATGGCATCGTCCGTGTCATCCGCAGTGGGATACTTCGTCACAAACTCCTGAAGGGCTTGGAGCCATTGCTTCTGAACCTCGCCCTGCTTTTCCTTCTTATCTTCTTTGCCGTCGAGCTCCTGCGCATTGACGTAGTATTCCGCCTGCAACAAGCGATAGTTGGTATATGGAATCAGCGGCGATTTGGGAGATTTCTTGGTGATGTCAGCTTCAATCGCCTTGAGCTCTTTCACGCCTTCGGGGTAGGTTCCCATCTGCGCCGCCAACGCGTAACCATCGACCATCTGCTTCGTCAGAATCGTCCGATCGTCGTCGCTATCCGCTAGTTCGATAGCGTCTTTCAACAAGACGGCACGCTTGGACATGAGCGTCTTGACCTGGGCAGCAGACTGGCTTGGCTGCAGCAACCGCTGTTCGATGTCCTGAAGTTCTTTCAAGATATTCGCGACCTTAGGCGATGGCCCAGGAAGTGAGGTCGCAGAGTTTCCGGACGCGATCAATGGTTCCATCAGGACGCCGCCGCTCGTGGTGATCACATCACCTTCAATCGGCAGCGGAACCTGCGTAATCTTCCAGACTTCGCCCACGCGAATCATTTCACCGATTTGTACGGCCGCGAAAGGATCCTTCTTGCCGGGCGTCTCGATGATCGCCATTGCACTTTCATAAACATTCAAATCCGCGTTCGCCTTTTCATCGTCGAACGGAATGGTGCTGGGCATTTGCGCGTCGAATCGAGTCCACTTTGTCTGCGGACTGACCGTCTTCGATTTGTCGAGAATCGCCTTCGCCTTCTTGGCAGGATCGGCTGCCGATTCGAGCAATTTCGCAGCGAGCTGAGGGTTCAAACCCAGTGTTTTCACATCATCGGCATTGATCATCAGCGCCGGCCACGCGGCCTGATCGCCAGTCACCATCGCACGAATTGCTTCCTTGGAAGCTTCCGCCGCGGACAGGACCTTCCACTGATCGATACGGCCATCCTCATTCTGATCAATGCCCCAGCGTGTACCCGCCAAATTCAACCAGCGGTACTGATCAACCTTCTGGTTGTTGTTCGAATCAATATCTCGATAGACCTCAATCCCGTGATTGTAAAACCGGTATTGATCAAGCGTGCCATCACCGTCGGTATCGAGGAACCGGCGCAGCACCTGACCGGAGGGTCCGGTCACAACCCAACCGACGCTCTTCCCTTTTCGCTCGGCCTCCAGTTTACACTTGGCGATTTCGTCCTTCTTGGGAGTCTCGTACTCAACGTCCTTTTGAATCGGAGTACGAGCGAGCACTTGTGCGACCGTCGGCTCGGCATAGCTAACAGCCGGGGCGAAGATTGAGCAGCCAACCACCAAGCCACAATACCAACGAGATTGCGAAGTCATCCTCGCCACTCCCTTGAAACCAGACGAACTTTCTCCACCGCCAGCGAATCGGGCAGATGGCATCCATGCGAGCCGGCGAATTCTAGAGATTGCCCAATTTTGAGTCATCAGCAATCTTGGAACGTTCCGACAGTCCTCGAACTCAGCTCAAACCCCCAGCGATGCCTCTTCCCCCCTCGTTACCAAGCTCCCGCTTGGTAACGCCTCTTGCACTTCTATTTTCCATCGAGCAGGAAAAGCGGCCCCGAACCGACGTACACATTTCTGATGTAGGAAACATTGCCAAGCGAGAGCGTTACAGCGTTGTCCTCGTTACCAAGCTCCCGCTTGGCAACGCCTCTTGCGACCTCAATTTTGGTCGAACGGAAAAACGCCCGCCCCCCCTGCGTCGTCAAAAATTACTTGGCCGCTGGAGTTGGCTCGACAACGACAAGGACGTGGTTCACTTCGTCGTACTGATACTTCTTACCGCCAGGCAGAACCGGCAACTGGATCTGATTCGCCTTGATGATCTGCTCCATGAACTCGTCATAGTCCTTGGGGTAGCGATCATTGGTCGCATGAAACAGATCGACCGCGTGCTTCACCTGTCCTTTCATGAGCTGCTCGACCATCGGGCCATACGCCTGCAAGCCACTCAGGCCCGGCGTGTCGACTCTCACTTTGGAATCGCTGATTTTGTTGTCGGCGTTCGGATCGAACTTGCCGACATCCTGCGTCTTCTTCCCGACGATGAACCCTTCGGATTTTTTCGTCTGATCTTCCAAGCTTTTCATGCAACCACTGAGCGTCAGGACGAACAAGAGACAGAAGAGCGATCGTGGCATCGTCGTGATCCTTGAACCAATGACATTGACAGTCAAAACAGTGTTTCGCATCCGCAGAAAATCATACCACGTCGCGGCCTCGAATCATTGTTGATCGGACTGCGACGCATCAACGGCCACCATCCGTTCCCAATGCCGCTTGCCGATCTCTTTCACGCAACCATCGTCCCAGATCTCAAGCGGGCTGTAACCGGGGTGCTCTGACTCTTTGTATGGGTCGTTATGACGCGTGTTGTAGCAGCAGATGAAGGCCCACCGCGGATTCTCGCTGGTGTTCTGATCCGATCTGTGCAGCGTATTGGCGTGAAAGAAAATTGCGGATCCTGGTTCCAACTCACAATATTCGAGCGGCAATCGTTCAAGCGCAGCCGCAACGCGTTCTGGATCGGCACCCGTTTGCTCACCGACCTTGCCGTGATCGAGCCGTCCCAGCAGATGCGAGTGTTTAACGACCTGCAGGCACCCGTTCTCTTTCGTGGCGCCGTCGATCGCAATCAGGCAGCTTGCCATGTCAGGAAACAGACAGCCGTTTCGATACCAGTACCCATAGTCCTGATGCCAAGCCCAAGCTCCGCCGACGCGAGCCTCTTTCAAGATCAGCTTATGGTGGTAGTGGTACACTTCGTCGTCGAGCAATTGCTCGATGGTTGCAGCGATTCGCTGGCAGCGGACGAGTGCACCATAGATCGTGTCGTCGGGCAGTTCGTTGCGAACCACCAACTTGACGGCGCCGCCTTCGCCGTCCGCTCGCTGCAAAGTATCGCGATCGAGGCCCTGATCCGCTTTGGCGATCTGCCGCAGCAACTCGATCTCTTCCGAGTCGAGCAGGTCCTTCACGATCAGGTACCCCTCATCATGGAATTGATCGATCATCGACTCGGTCAGCGCGAATTCAGGCATTTCGAAAAGACTCCCTCACTCCATCCATGTGGCCTCAAAGCCCAGCATAGATGACGGAAGCCTCGGCATTCAACAGGCCCAGGCGAAGTCGCTTCCGGCAAGATCAATCACAACCGGAAAAGAAAGAGCCCGACAACCGAATTGCCGGGCTCTGATTCTTTTATGATCGAGATTGTCAGACGACAACCGTCGCCTGGATCACTCTTCGGCGACGTAAGGCAGCAGCCCGACGTAGCGAGCGCGAAGAATCGCTTCGCGGACAGCACGCTGGAACTTGGCACAGTTGCCCGTCTTACGGCGAGCAAGCATGTTACCTTCGCGATCGATCATCGTCCGAAGGGTCTTCAAGTCTTTGTAGTCGACGAAAACCGGACGAGGTGACTTGTCGCAGCCATGTGGGCAGAATCGGCAGCGCAGCTTCTTCTTCAGGCGTTGACGCTTCTTGCGAAGCTTCTTGATTTCAGTCTTGGTATAAGCGTTCATCGTCAAAGCACCTCAGGTTGGTGATTTCGGCAGCTAACCGAAACCCGTTTCGTGAAGAAACGCGGGAGGAATCAATTCACCGTTGTGAGCCAGCGGCCCCGCCATCGATCTCATCGACGGCTCAGCGTCAGCGCTGAAACGGGTGGGAAAGTATCGTTGTCTGGGCTCGAGATTGCAAGCCTGCCCCACGTCCTAGGTCGGAATTTCCTCATAATACGGAAGTTCAAGGCGGACAATGACCTGTGTTTGAGCCGCTTGCCGCGATCAGAGCGGATGCGAATCCAGAAAGTCCCCAATCAGAGGCACGACTTCTTCAGCGGCATCTTCAAGGATGTAATGTCCGCAATCGGGATATTCGTGCACCTCGGCCTCAGGAAACCGAAGCTTCCACTCCTGCAGAAAATGGGCATCGAAGACGAAGTCGCGATCGCCCCAGCAAATCAACATCGGCGCTCCCTTGAGCAGCCAGAGCCGACTCGCTGTTTCCGTGACCAGGTCAAATCCGCGATCTCCAGATCGAAGCGGAATATCCTGGACGAACCGATGAACCGCGATGCGATGAGCCCAACTGTCGTATGGCGCACAATAGGCGTCACCGACTTCTGACGACATCGGTCGCCGGGTGACGCATGATCGAACGGCCCCACGACTGAATGCATTGAATCCTCGGACGAGCATCGCCCCCAGCGGACCGCGTGCAAGCTTCAGTTGCCACGGGACAGGCTTTGTTGCGGGAAGGTGAAACGCGCCCGTGTTCAAAATCACAAGGCGGCGAATGCGTTCGGGATACTTCGTGGCGTACGCCATCCCGATCATGCCACCCCAATCATGCACCACGAGCGTCAAGTTCGTCGTCGCCTGACAATGATCGAGCCAAACCTCCAGGTCCGAGACCCGCCGCGCCAGCGAATACTCATAGCGGTCATCCCCTGGCTTATCCGACAGTCCGCAGCCAATGTGATCCGGCACCAGGCAGCGATACCGATCGCGCAGGGCGTGAACCAGATTGCGGTAGTAGTAGGACCAATTGGGATTGCCATGCAGCATCACAACCGGATCGCCGCGGCCTTCGTCGAGATAGTGCATCCCGACTCGATTGATCTCAACGAAGTTCGACGCAAAATCGTAACCAGGAAATGCCACGGTGCCGCCATCATACTGAAGAGAGATTTCGCAGCAGCCGTGCCGCGTGAACGAAAATCACATCATCGCGGCCACGATGAAATTCTTCCAGTCTGACGGCGGTGTTCGAACCCAGTTGCCGACCGACTTTGTTGACGACGCCATGATGGAGTGTAAACCACCAATTTCGCCTCTCGGGTGCGACTTGACCTCCCGGCAGCTTGAGTAAAAGCAAGTAATGTCCGGGCAAATCCGTATGAACGGCACCACGCGTTCAATCGCCTCAAGTCGATCTCTGTGACGGACGATAGAAACATCGAGCGATCCCCGCTGGGGTTCGTCCCAGTTCGTTTGTACCGTGCAATCTTCGGTAAAAACTGCCGCTGTGGCTCGGAGCCTTCACATGACCGCGAACGGAATTCCGAACAACGACGAAGACGCAACGGTGATGATGGAAGCCGCGGACACAAAGTCGCGCGGACAAACGGCCGAACCGTCCCGACGCCGAAAGCGAAATCGAAAACCGATCGGGACCATCTGGGGTATTGGCTTTCTGCTCGCGATGATCGCAATCGGTGGCGTGGCCTGGAAAGTCCTACCGCACTCATCGAACGCTGACGACGGGGATGAAATCGCGGATATCGACGGATTCGACGCCGACACACCGTCGCTGGGCACACCTGTCCCCGACGACATGGTCGCGTCAAATACACAGAACAGCGCAACGATTGAACTGCCGCCGCTCACCGGCGAGATCGCAATTCCCTCTCGAAATGCCACCGCAAGCTCTGTCGCTATCGGAACGCGCACCACGGCAAACGCCTGGCTGACGGGCACAATCGAAGATGCCGATTCCACAGACGGCATCCGCGTGCCAGAACGACTGTCGGGAGGCCGCAGCGACAATTCCTCGTTTCGATGAAATGGCAGGTCAGGCTCCTGACAGAATCAAAAACGCCAGGGCGTCGCGAAGGCAAAGGTGCCTGTCCGCATGATTTTCACAGACAGCGAGCGTGCGGCAGGTTGCCTCACTTGATCATTCGAAAGAAAGCACGAAATGTACGAACGGTATTGGAAGCTCGAACGAGCCCCCTTTGATCAAGATCGCCGCACAGAAACGTTCTATTCCAGCCGGTTTCATGGTGAGGCCCTGATCAAGCTCAAATACCTGATTGAACACGGCAAAGGCTCGGCGTCACTCGTCGGCGCCAGCGGGACAGGAAAAACCCATGTCCTCGAACTGGTCCGCCAGTCGGTCACCCGCGGGCCGGTCGTCCACCTGCTGTACCCGCAACTGACGCCGCATGAACTCGTCTCGTACATCACGCACGAACTCGACGCCAATCCTCCAAAATCCGCAGGTGCGGTTCCGGGGATGGATCTTTTGCTGCAAACACTTGAAGGCCGGCTCACCGAACTGACTCAAGCTGGCCAATCCCCCGTCATCATGATTGACGATGCACACCTCATTGATGACCGGCGTGTTTTCCAAACACTGCATCAACTCATGAATTTCCAGCGACCGGGTCGAACCAACTTCTCTTTGATTCTGGCCGGGCAGCCAGAACTCGCTGGAACTTTGCAGCGACATGAACAGATGTCGGATCGCATTGCATTTCAGTGCCTGCTGCAATCGCTCACCGCGGCAGAAACCGCGGCCTATGTTCGCCACCGGCTACTGACCGCAGGACGTACTGAATCGTTGTTCGACGATTCGGCCCTGCGCGCCATCTTCGAACTTTCAGGTGGCATTCCACGCCGCATCAACCGGCTCTGCGATTTTGCGTTGCTGATCGGCTACGCGAATCAGCTTGCGTTCGTTTCCTCAGATCAAATCGAGGGCGTGCACGCCGAAATCACACGGTCGCCCATCGCCGCCTGACGCCCTGCTCGACGTTTCGTGCGATGATTCTTGTTAGAATTTTCGGAACGCGGCATTTGTGGCGAACCTTGGTCGTCTGCCTGTGTCGACGTGCGACGGTGCGCTGTTCGACGACAGAGGATTGAGGCAGACCATGTTTCCCGCTGACACAGAGGTGATGCAAGTCACTCGACGAGTTCGCATTCCCTGCAGCGAATTCTCGTGGTCCGTCGCGCGCAGTTCCGGCCCCGGCGGCCAGAACGTCAACAAGGTTAACTCGAAGGCCATCTTGCGGTGGAGCGTCGTACAGTCGAAAGAGCTGCCTGCAGATGTGCGTGAGCGATTCGTCACCGCCTTTCGGTCACGTATGACCAACGACGGCGACATTGTGATCAGCAGCGAACGCTATCGCGATCAGTTGAAAAACGTCGGCGACTGTCTCGAAAAATTGCGGGCAATGATTGAGTCAATCGCCATCCCGCCCAAACCGCGCCGTGCAGTTAAGCCGACCAAGGCCTCGAAGGTTCGACGGATCACGGCCAAGCGCGAACGCGGGGAAACCAAGCAGAGACGCAAGCCTCCTCGCGCGGATGACTGACCCTTTCCACATCGACTCGGTCCGCACCGCGTGTGCGACCATCAGAAACGTTGATTGACGTTGATTGGATCGTCGTCAAGCAGTCCCTGTTTTGCTTGACGACCAATCCACACGTTCACCCAGTCGTCATGACGTCACATCTTGTCGACGTCGCTGCAAGCAGCTTCGTCCGCCGAGCTCGTAATCGCGGCAGACCTGTGGCCGAAAGGAATAGTGCTGGCACGAACGTGATTGAGGATCAAACCACAGACAGGCGGCCTGCGGCTCTTGACCTCGTACGAGTCCCGCAAAGTGGTCGTTGATTTCGTCAATCAGGGCCTGAGGAAGATCCACAGGTCGAAACGGATGTGGCTCCGGAAGATCGTGTCGCGAAGCGTAAAGCAGAACCGGTGATCCGATCCCCTCGCAACACAATCCACAACCTTCACAACTGTCTGGGGGCAATAGAGGTAGCGTAAGGATCATGGTCACCCACTTGTCAAGCACGCCAGAGCGAGATGACGCCGCCCCAATCGCTCGCGCCATCCAAACACGCTTCAGCCTTTCCACCATCAGTGGATTCACCTATGTTGCAGGGAGTGCGACCGAGTTGGATTCGTTGGCCACGCGGCGACATCAAGTCATCGAGATGTCAGCATAACCGTGCAGAAGTCGCTTGACCAACGGATGAGCTGATTGAATAATCCGCCCCACGGACGGAACCGTGACGATTGGCAAGGAGGCCGTTGTATGCCACAGGCAGAGCTGCAGGAAATCGGATATCGCTGGACGAAACCCACTTGGGAGCGGGCCGGAGATCGGACTTGGGTACTGATCGTCCCAAGTCAATTTGCGGGGACAGACGAAGGCGGAGGAACGACAGATCCTCGCTTCGACCAATCCCAACGAATGTACGAGGTCTTCGAGTTCGACGGCACGTGGTTCGATCAGTTACACGAATTGCAGATCGAGCGAATTCTTGTCAGCCCTCAGTGGCGGCGAGCGCTCCGAACGCCTTGAATCCATAAAAAGCAGACAGCCCGGTCGACATGTCCGGGCTGTCTGCTTTCACCACTGGTCCGATTGTACTACGGTACGCGTCGACAAGTGAGGTGCGATTGCGCATTCACCTGGCCACACGACTTTCACCGTTCCGTCCGGACCAATCTCAATGCAGGCTGTCATTCTTTCGTTTGAGTCTCTCGCCGCGAACTCGCTGGGCTGCTACGGCAACGAATGGATCGAAACACCCAATTGGGACAGGCTCGCCGCGTCAGGTATCGTGTTTGACAATCACTTTGCGAATACCATCGGCCCAAACGCCGGATGGAGTTCCTCCCCTCCATCCTCGCGACCATTGCCAACAGATGCGTCTGCGTCATTGTCATTGGGAAAGTTCCTTCGTACGCGACAGATCGCGACAAAATTGATCGTTGCCGGTGCTCGTCAGGCGTGGCAGGAGCAACTCGATTTTGACGAAGTGCAAACCGTTGTGGGACGCGAAGGATCTGATGCGCCTCCTGACGAAGTCCCCATCGCCGCGCTCGTCAAGGCGGGAGTCGCGGCATGGAACGACGCTTCGTTCCGCCAGGGTTCACGACTTCTGTGGCTGCACTCGCTTGCACCGGGAGTTCCCCCGACCGGATTTGAATCGCTCTACTTTGAAGACTTCGAAGAGCGTGGACAGGTCATTTCCGAGCTGACGGACGACGAGCGGGCGCGTCATCCCGCCGTCTATGCTGGTGCCGTGTCACTTCTCGATCATTGGCTCGGCGAGTTGATGCAGGTCGTTCTCGAGTCGACCGATCAGCCAACGCTGCTGATTGTCACCGCCGCGCAGGGAACACTTTGGCACCGCATCGAGCAACGGTCCGCTGACTCGACCAATGCCTGGTGCGATGCGCTGACCGATCAATGCATCCGCACACCGCTCGTCCTGAGCGTTCGACATGATCCTCGTTCAGAAGACGTTACTTGCACGCGATCCAATCATCTCACCCAGTGCCATCATTTGGAATCAACACTGATCGACTGGTTTGACCAGCCATCCACAACGCCCGAGTCCCCCGCGAACGAGACTAGCTGGCTTCGACATCACCAGCGACCAACGACGTCGGTCCCCCCGGCCTACATTGCGAGTTCCCATGGCGACGACGCGGTCCGTACGTCGGAATGGCTGTTGATCCGAAGCCGATCAGGTGACTCAACCAGCACAGGCGGAGACGACACAACGACAACCGCAACACAACGGGTTTCCCTGTTTGTGAAACCCGAAGACATCTGGGATGTGAGCGATGTCGCACCGCAGCACCCCGAAGTGATCGAAGGTTTGCTGCGGCAATTCCCCTGTTGAAGTCATCCGACTCGAAACGTACCATTGTCGACGTGCATACAATTGAATCGAATTGCGATGGACGTGTCGTCTCTTGGAGGCCGAGCATGACGAAGAATCAACGGTATTTCGATTGGCACGCATCGGCGAGTGTTCTCGCACTGGCGGTGGTGCTTGCCATCGGAACCCAGGTGGTCGGAGACACCCCGAAAGCCGATGCGGAAAAGAAGCCACCGGCCAAGGAAACTCAAACGGACAAGGAGTCGAAAGTGTCCGAAAAGCCAAAAGATGAAAAGACAAAAAGCGATGAGCCCGCCAGCACAAAGGCGGCTCCTCGCAAGTACAATCTGCTGAACAAGGCCGAAGAACGCGTCATTCTCCATAAGGGAACCGAACGCCCATTCGTCGGTGAATACACCAATCTGAAAGACGCGGGCACATACGTCTGCCGCCGCTGCAACGCGCCGCTCTATCGCTCAAAAGATAAGTTCGAGAGCCACTGCGGTTGGCCAAGCTTCGACGATGAAATTCCCGGAACCGTCAAACGCGTTCCAGACATCGATGGCATGCGCACGGAAATCGTTTGCAAGAACTGCGGCGGACACCTGGGCCACGTCTTCATCGGCGAGAAAATGACGGACAAGAATACGCGCCACTGCGTCAATTCACTCTCGATGAAGTTCTACGCCGAAGGCAAGACGTTGCCACCCGTGATCAAGAAAGAAGACTGACTGCGACGCGCTGGCCAATGAGCGGGCCTGCATCGGTCGTCAAACAAACCGCCCGCTGGTCGAAAACTGGGTCATTGTCTCGTGATTACGGGGCGCGGGAATCCACGCGCGACGGACTAGATTTCTTGAATCAGGATAACGCCCACGACGACGTCGTAAGTCGCATGGGCCCCTACCGTAATTCCAAATCCGCGATAGAAATAAAGCCCTGCGAAGAACATCCCGGCCAGCACGCGAAACACAAAGCTGAACCAGAGATCACGGCTGGACTGCACACGGAAAAACGCGTCGGCCAGCATCGAAATGGCATTCTGGCCGCTGTCAGAACCAAGGTAATGCGCGAGCGAGAAAACAACACTCGTCCCGACGACGGTCACGGCAATGGCCCAGTGCTTCGGTACCAGGAGCACCCGGAGCGCCAGATACGAGATCGGAAGTAGACAAAGGCGGAATAGGAATTCTTCGTAGATGCCGGCCCCCATGAAGGTGACCAGCCGAATCAACGTCCCCGAAGAAACCAAACCCTCACCCATTTGCAGCCGCGGACTTCCTGCCTGCCGAAAACTCAGATCAACAAGCTGTCCGATCATGATCAACAGAAAGGCATAGAGCAGACTTTCCGCCACCATGCCGCCCAGCGTCTCCCAAGTTGTCTTCCAGGGTTGTCGAGTGACCATGTGCCAGGCAATGAGTGCTCCTAAAAGCAGCGCCGGCGGCATCCAGACGATCTCGATCCCCACCTGATTCAGCCAGAGACGCAGCCACGCGTCCGCTCCGTTGCGAATACTCGTCCCACGCGAATGAGCCGCAAGTAGAACACCCAATTCGTAGACGAACAGCAACGGCACCAGAAAGATGAGATTGCAGAACGGACGTTGGGTCTCCCGCCAATAGGGAAGTGGCGGTCCGCAATTCACAGGAATCGTCTGGTACGAATCGTCCAGCGTCATGAAGACAACTTCGAGCAAGCGGTGAGTTCAATCCCTCGACTCGCCCTGTCATCGTCGCCCCACTTGCGCGAAATCAAAATTCGGAGCCGTTCCCCGCAAAGTCTCGCTCAATCAAATTTGGTATACTCCACAGTGTAGGAAAGCGATAACGATCGTTTCGGCGGTGGGGGTACTGCTGGCAAGTGAAACCTTGCCGATCGCAAGATTCAGTAGACCGCGACGGATTCGTCCGCCGATTCCATTCAAACTCGATCGACGCGACGTGCTCGTAAAAGGACTGGCTAATGGCCACCGACATTCGCCTGAAGGAACGCCTGCCCGAATTGACGGATCGGATCGTCGATACCTATCAGGAAATCGAAACGATCAACCATCTGGGACACTGCCCGCTGCCCAGCATCGATGTCGTCACGGAAATCGCCGAGGATATGAAGGAAATCCTTTACCCTGGCTACCGCAAGCGGCAGAATCTGCACCTGGGCAATGTCACCTATCATATCGGTGACCTGGTCGACAGTCTGCACGATCGGCTGACGCAACAGATCGCCCGCGCGCTGCGACACGATTATCGCCGCAAAAACCGATTGACGTGCAGCGACGTTCAGCCAGACTTCGAGGCGATTGGCCAGGAAAAAGCGATCGAATTCCTGTCGACCGTCCCACGAATCCGCCGTTTGCTCGCAACCGATGTCCAGGCGGCGTTCGATGGCGACCCTGCCGCAGGGGGCTTGGACGAAATCATCTTCTGCTATCCGGGCCTGGAAGCGGTCACGATCTATCGACTGGCGCATGAACTGCACCTTTTGCAGGTCCCGTTGATACCTCGCATGATCTCCGAATGGGCCCATGGACGAACGGGAATCGACATTCATCCCGGCGCGACGATTGGCCCCTCATTCTTCATCGATCACGGTACGGGCGTCGTCATCGGCGCAACATGCGAGATCGCCAGCCACGTCAAGCTGTACCAGGGTGTGACGTTGGGGGCACTTAGCTTTGCCAAGGACGAACAGGGCAATCTGATTCGCACGTCGAAACGGCATCCGACAATCGAGGACCATGTGGTAATTTACGCCAACGCCACGGTTCTGGGTGGAACAACCACGATCGGACGCAACTCGGTGATTGGCGCCGGCGCATCAGTCTACGAGAGCATCCCCCCAAACACGGTGGTGACCCTGGAAAAACCCACACTTCGGATGCGTCAGGCTTCGTAGACTTCGATCCCTCGTTCCCACGTCTACCCGCGTTTCTCCTCGTCATCCCTCGTTCCCAAGCTCCCGCTTGGGGACGTATCTTTTTCTTGCTCCTCTGTTCTTCTTCCTCCCGCGTCGTTCCTCGTTACCAAGCCGTCCCGCTTGGTAACGCCTCGTTCGCCACACCGTCCTCACCCGCCATTGCCCCAGGCCACCGCTCTGAAGGTGGCGCTCACCATAAATCACAAATGCCCCGCCACACACGTGTGACGGGGCATTTGTTTTGCATCTTGATTAAACCTGCCATCGAGACAAACTCAGTCAACCTGAATTAAGTCCAATGGGCCACCAGGCATCAAAGTCCCTTCGAGATCACCAATTTCACGAGGTCGCCCACGCGATTGCTGTAACCCCACTCGTTGTCGTACCAGTTGATCAGCTTGAAGAACTTGCTGTTCAGTTCGATACCGCTGCCTTTGTCGAAGATCGACGATGCCTTGCTGTGAATGAAATCACTGCTGACGACTTCGTCTTCGGTGTATTCCAGCACGCCCTTCAAATAGGTTTCGCTGGCCTTCTTCATGGCGGCCGCGATTTCGGCGTAGCTTGTTTCCTTGACGGTCTTCACCGTCAGGTCAACGACCGAAACGGTCGGAACCGGCACGCGAAGCGACATCCCGGTCAACTTGCCTTTGACTTCCGGGCAGACCAGCGCCACGGCCTTCGCGGCACCCGTTGAACTGGGGATAATGTTCTGAGCGGCAGCACGGCCACCCTTCCAGTCCTTTTTGCTTGGACCGTCAACCGTTTTCTGGGTTGCGGTGTATGCGTGAACGGTCGTCATCAGACCTTCATCGATCCCGAAACCTTCCTTCAGCAGCACGTGAACGACAGGCGCCAGGCAGTTCGTCGTGCACGAGGCATTCGAAATGATGTGGTGCGACTTCGGATCGTACTTGTCCGAATTCACGCCCATCACCACGGTGATATCTTCACCCTTCGCAGGGGCCGAGATGATGACCTTCTTCGCGCCGGCGGTCAGATGCCCCTTGGCCTTTTCTGCTTCGGTAAACAAGCCCGTCGATTCGATCACGATATCCACACCAAACTGCTTCCAGGGCAGTTCGGCAGGTGATTTGGCGCTCACGACATGAATGTCGTGGCCATTGACGACCAGAACGTCGTCTTCGGCTTTGTCCGGGCTGGATTTCTTCGAGCTCACTTCACCGGAGAAACGCCCTTGCGTTGTATCATACTTCAACAAATAGGCCAGGTTGTCGGCAGGAACGACATCGCCGACAGCGACGACCTGAAGGTCTTTGCCAACCAAGCCTTGCTCAACCATGGCTCGGAACACCAACCGCCCAATGCGGCCAAAACCGTTAATCGCGACCTTCACCGTCACAATACTTCTCCTGAACAAAAAGGTTCGCCGACGAGGCGTCCGAATGGACTGCGAGCAAAGTTTCCAAAGAGACTGCACGCCACAAGCCCTTGGCGATCAAGCCATAGATTCTAGTTCCATCCGTCATCAGGAACAAGGAAACGAATGTGCCCCACGATTGCCTTAATTTCGGTTCCCCGTAACCCGTAAGCGATTTCCTGACGCAATCGAAAAACTCTGTGATCACGCAATCGCTGTCATGATGAGTCGATCCGTACATTCGATGTACAATGTTGCTTCGCCCCCTCAATTTCTCCCAATTCTGTCTAAGAACCTAAGTCCTGATGATGCCCTGCCCTTCGTCGCATCGGCACTGCGGCAACTTGCTATAGACCAAGAGAAAAGCGTTTGATAGGGTTCGCGCACTCGGCAATCTCCCGCCGCGTAAATCCCATCAATCGACTTTCCAATTTGTAATCCACGTTCCCATCAGGACGACCGACACGTGCCGGATCTCGTCAGGATTGCGCGTCCCCTACGTGGCCTTCAAAGGCTTGCGGTAATCGGCTGCGCCGTCATTTCGGCCGGCTGCGCATCCTGGCTGGGAACAGAACCCAGAATCCAGAACCACCTTGTCAACCACTACAACCGCATCGCGGAACAGGTTGCTAAGGTCGACCCCGAACTCCAGTCGCCGGATCCGGCTCCGTCTCTGGGAGAAGGACGCGACCTGGTTCCCCCTGATCCCGCAGATCGATGGCCGATTGCACTGCTCGATGCACTGAGGATCGGCATCGAAAACAACAAGATCATCCGACAGAACGCGCAGTTCATGTCGCCCGGAAACCCTGTCCTGCGAAATCCAGACGGCGTGCCGTCGGTCTTCGATTCGATCATTCAAAACGAAGGGGTTTTGTACGGCCAACGCGGTACGCAAGCCGCCCTTTCCGACTTCGACCCGCGTCTGACGACGGTGTTCAAATCCGGAAACGACCAGACCGTTCAGAACTCGCTTGTGCAGGCACCGCCCAATCAAATTCTCGAAAACAACTACACGAGCTATCAAACACGGCTCGAACAGACGTTCCTGAATGGTGCGTCGGTGGCGATCAACAACAACTGGAATTATCAGCTTACCAACCAACCGCTGCAGTTGTTCAACTCCGCCTATACCGGTGTCTTGGGCGCTGAATTTCGACAGCCCTTGTGGTCAGGTGGAGGCGAATTCTTCACGTCGGTGGCCGGTCCCGCCAACCAGCGCGCTCGTGGCTTCAGCAACGTGAGCCAGGGGATTGTGATCGCCCACATCAATCGGCGGCTTTCCGAGATTGACCTGCATGAAAACCTGCAGAATCTGGCCCGCGATATTGGTGAATCGTACTGGGATCTTTATCAAACCTATCAAGACTATGAGTCAGAACGCGGCTCGGCAAAGGTGGCGAAAGACCTTTGGGATAGCATGCGCCGCCGCGAATACCAGGAATCGGGTGTCGATCTTGCCCAGGCGGAAGACGCCTATTTTGACGCCAAAGGCCGCGAAGAACTGGCTCTTTCCAATCTGTACCTGACGGAAGCCAAATTCCGTCGGCTACTGGGTTTACCCATCGATGACAAACGAGTCATCTTCCCCAGCGATCTGCCCCGTGAGGAAGAAATTTCGCTCGACCGCCCTCGGTGTTTGTACGAAGCTCTTTGCAACCGCCTTGAGCTGACACGACAGAAAACGAACCTGCACAGCCTGGAACTGCAGTTAGTCGCGGCCAGAAAGCTGGTCGCACCCAAACTGGATTTTGTTTCGGGCTACGCTCTGAATGGGTTCGGCCACAATTTCCTGAACGCCAATACCGACAACTTCAATAGTGCCGTTTCCAACCTTTATACGGGACGAGAGACAAGCTGGAGCGCCGGCTTTGAATACTCAATCCCGCTCTGGCTGCGTCAGGAAAAGGCGCAGGTCAGGCAATTGGAATTCCGGATCGTCAAAGCACGCCGAGCCCTGGCGACGCAGGAAGACGAAATTGCTCACGAGCTCAACAATGTGCTGCTGACAATCAAGCGATCTCAATCCATCTCAAAGATCTATCAGCTTCGACTGACGGCCGCAAAAAAACGCGTCAATGCCGCTCGAAAGGCCTACGAAGGGGGCTATAAAAACAGCGATCTCTTCCTGCGGGCGCTGGCCAGTCAAACGCTGGCGCAAGTCGCCTATGCCAAAAGCATCACAGAATACAATAAGTCGCTTCGCGAGCTGCTCTACCGCACGGGACGACTGCTGCCCATGGATGGAATTTCGGTTCTCGATGTGGATGGTCTGCCGCTGAATTCACCAGCCCAAGACGAAGTCCCGCCCGGACCACTTCCCGAATTGCCATCGCCATCCGACCCCGACAACAAGCCGGATGCGAAGCCAAAACGAAAGACTCCCGTGGCAGACGGCGTCCGACCCGAAGTGCCTGCAGGCTTTTCGTCGATCAGCAATTCTTTAGAATCAGCAACCGAAGAAATACCGCAAGAAATGCCGTTGCAGACAACGGACCCAGCCGCAGAACCATCCTCCGACCCAGCCGCCTGGGCACCGCAGGAACTTCCTGTTGATGCGTCAACATCCGACGAAAACGAACCGGGCTACTCCATTGTCGTGCCGCCATCGCCGGACGAGTAACCGCTCGGCCGTCATTCAACGATCGAATTGACGCCGTAAACCATTCTCGACGGTGAATTCCCTGCGAGCATGGCATACACTGGCGGCAGGTCTCTGTGTTGTTGACTCTGGCGATTCGTGCTCATGTCGTTCATGCACCCCGCACTGTTGGCTGGATTGGGATTGGCGATCATTCCCATCCTGTTGCATTTGCTATTGCGGGCAAAACCCAAGCGGCTGATCTTTCCCGCACTACGACTGATTCAGCAAAACCGTCGTCAGAACGTCCGCCGTCTGCAGCTTCGACATCTCTGGCTGTTGTTGCTGCGTGTGTTGGCGATCGTATTAATCTCGCTGGCACTCACCCGCCCATCGCTGCCCGCGGCCAACTATGCGTTTGGCACCAGGGAATGGCTGTCGTTTCTTGCAGTTGTTGCGTTGGGATTGGCAGCCTACTTCGGAATCATGCACTGGTGGAAACGCCGGAACTGGCCGCGCAATACCTTCCTGACACGGCGAACCATCCTGCGCGGCGGCGTTGGAACTCTTGTCGCGGTCTTACTGCTGCTCCTCGTCGGCTGGCCGTATGCCAGCCGTGTCTCGGCCGAGATCAAGTCTCCAGCTCCCAAAGTGGCAGACAACATTCCCGTGGCAGCGGTGTTTCTGTTCGACACCAGTCCGAGCATGACCTATCGGCATGCGAACCAGACACGCCTGCAGGTCGCGCAACAAATTGCCAGTGATCACCTGAGTCGCATGCCAAGCGGCAGCAAGCTTATGATCGCCGGTTCGCACGAGTCGAGTTCGCCCGTATTTTCACTCGACCTTCAGGCCGCTCGTGGAAGAATCGACTCCACCGAGATCAATGCGGTCAGCTTGCCGCTCAACGACATGCTTCGAACGGTCCTGTTGGCGCAAGAAGACGACCGTCGTCGCTCCACAGAAGACCAATCCGGTCCCGCGAACCAGAAACAGGATCGCTTTGTCCGCGAAATTTATCTGTTTACCGACCTGGCCAAATCCGCCTGGCGCGAAGATACGTCCACACTGCTGCACGATGAATTGAAACGGTTGGATACGGTCGGTGTCTACTTGATCGATGTCGGCGAGACCGGCGCCACGAACACGGGAATTTCGGGCGTAAAACTTTTACGCGAGACGATCCCCGTCGGCGGTTTCTTGAAGGTGGATGTTGCCCTTTCTGCAACAGGCGCCGTTCCCCCCGACCAGATGATCGAACTCTCGCTGACCGAAGCAGACGGAAAACAATCCAGGAAAAAGCAGGAACCCGTCACATTGGAATCCGGGTCAGAGCGCATTCTTCGATTGGAAATCCCCACGAACGCCAAAGGCCGGTATCAACAGGGCGAGGTCCGTGTCGTGGGATCAGATCCCTTGGCCATCGACAATGTGGCCTACTTCACCTTCCGGACATTGCCGCCACTGAAAGTTTTGATCGTCGCCGAGACACCTACCGTGGCCAGATTTTGGCAGACGGCGCTAAATGTTCTTGCCGACGAAAAGATCACCGACATCCGCCCCGAGTTTGTCACCGCCAATCGATTTGCTTCATCGAACGTTGACGCTTTTGACGTGGTCTGCCTTCTCAATGTCTCCTCGCCAACCGAAGCGTTCTGGAACAAACTGAGACCGTTCGTTGAACATGGGGGCGGCCTTGCCGTGTTTCTGGGTGCCGAGAGTTCGGCTGTTTCGGACACGCGGCAGAGCAACCGAATCGATCCGGTTGGCTACAACAGTGCGGCGGCCCAATCCGTCCTGCCGGCCGAATTGATCGCATCGCTTCCCCTCTCACCGCCGAGATCGATGGATTTGCGGCAAACACAACACCCGTTTCTCAAACAGTTCGCAGATCTGGACGAAAACGCGCTGACCGAGTTGGGAGCGACGCTCTCAAGCCGCGCCTGGAAAGTCAAACCGCAACCCGGATCAATGGTCGTCTCCAAATTCAGCGAAGTTCGAGACTGGCCAGCCCTGGTCGAACGACGCTTGGGTGATGGTCGAGTCATGCTGATGACCACCAGTGTCGACAATGTCGAATGGAATGATCTCATCCGCACCCCGTGGTATTTCGTCTTCGCCGATCAATTGATGCAGTATCTTTCGCAGCAGACGTCCGTCAGGACAAACCTGCGCGTCGGCGATGAAGTGTCGTTGCCGCTGGATCGTCAGCACCCACTCAAGAAAGTCGTGCTGCGAATGCCTGATTTCAAACAGCGGACACAAGACGTTCCTCTCGATTCAAAATTCCTCTTACTCCGCGACCTGACCGCCATTGGTTCCTATCAGGTGGATTCGACGGACAAGAAGAGTACCTACGAAGAAGGTTTTAGTCTCAATCTGCCGGCTCGCGAATGCGACCTGCGCCGTTTGGAACCCACGGAACTTAATTCGCTACTGGGCGAAGGCCGCTATACCGTCAATCGTGACCCTGGCAGCCTGGAACGAAACGTTCAGACCGGACGGCTGGGCCAGGAAGTCTACAGCCTGCTCGTCGCGTTCCTCATTGCCGTATTTGCCTTGGAACAATTCACGGCCACCTGGTTCTACCGCACGGATGAGGCCTAACTCCCGGCGTGCGGGGAATCACGTACGGCAACCGTTCATAGGCCGGAGACAGGCTCATTTTCCCGCATTCAAGGGAACAATGCCCCACCTCGATGCACTGTGGATTCCAATTGAACCGCGAAAATGTGCCTGTCCCCTCTCTTCGGTCCGTGAACGGTGACTCTCGTACGAGAAAAATCGGCCGAGGCTCATTGCCAACTGGTCGAACTGAGAAAAAACTCAGCCGGACTGGCCGGTCGGAACTACAATTTCTGAAATGCCCCAATGTCGCGCGTGGAAGTCGCTATGGCGGCGGGCGAGGATGCAGTCAATGCATCCTCGCCCGCCGCCATAGACCACCCGCAAAAAACATGGGATTCAGTCTGGCGAAACAGCAATTCGATCAATGGGTGGAAGGATTGGGATTTTGACTGCGGATCATCAGGGCCCCTTGTTGAGCACCGAATATCAATGGATGGTTTTCGATGCCGTTGGAACACTCATTCGACCGAATCCATCCGTGGCGGTTGCCTATCATTCGATCGCCGTGCGCCACGGATCAAGGCAATCCGTTGACGAGATCGGGCAACGATTTCGTCAATCTTTTCGACAGACCGAAACCGAGACATTTCCCGGTGGCCCCGACGCCACATCGATCTGGCAATCCAGCGATGCGATTGAAATGGCGCGTTGGCGCTGGATTGTTGAGCAGGTGATTCCCGATGTCCCCTCGATCGACGAGTGTTTCACCGAGATGTGGGATCATTTTGCCCGACCGTCATCCTGGGCTTGCTTCGACGATGTGGGTTCAACGCTCCAGGCACTTTCAAACGCGGGATATCGCCTGGCAATCGCATCGAACTTCGATTCTCGCCTTCATACCGTTTGTAGCGGTCACCCGGAATTGAAATTGATCGAGCAGCGATTTGTGTCGTCGGAAACGGGTTATCGGAAGCCAGCCCCCGAGTTCTATGCCCAGGTCATTTCTCGTTGTGGCTGTGACGCAAATCAGATATTCATGATCGGTGACGATCTACAGCACGATGTGTCGGCCCCGCGTGCCAATGGCATGAACGCCGTATTGATTGACCGACTGAACGCAGGGACGACGGGCAACACGATCAGGTCGCTACATCAGTTGCTGAAACACTGAGACGACGACTGGCCCCAGTGCGATTTCAGGCCTGAAAATAGTGGTCGGGTGGCCGGAGCCGAACAAGCGCAGCGATAGAAACCTCGGGGTTTCGGCAAAGCCTTCCAAACCTGGCCACCCGAGAATTTCGGTATGACAACACCCCCTGGGCACAAAGGAACTGTATTGGCCCCGCTTCAATCCCCAAAACTCCGGCAGGCCGTCTTCCTGGATCGCGATGGAACCGTCAACGAAGAGGTCCACTACCTCTCTCAACCGGAGCAGCTCGTATTGCTGCCAACCGTCGCAGAGACCATCGCCTTGCTCAATCGGCACCAGATTGCCGTGGTCGTTGTCACGAACCAGGCTGGCGTTGCACGCGGCTACTTCCCAGAGCAGCGTCTCGAACCGATCCATCAGCGACTTCAGATACTCCTTGGAGAACACCAGGCGCGAGTCGACGGCATCTACTACTGTCCCCATCATCCCTCTGCCGGCTTAGGCCACTACAAGGCCTACTGTGACTGCCGCAAACCGATGCCAGGCATGTTGACCCGCGCCGCGCAGGAATTGGGGCTGGATCTCACGCAATCGCTGATGATTGGCGATCGCGAAAGCGACCTTCAAGCCGGTGCCGCGGCGGGTTGTCTGACGGCACTCGTGCGAACCGGATACGGACATGAAACGAGCGTGGCGATCGATCACAACCGGGTCCGGGGAATCGGCACATTTGATTCCGTCGGCGACGCGGTCGAAGCCTGGTTGGGCCTCAACAAACATTGATGCATCGCACGGAACGCACACGATTCCTCGTTGCCAAGCTCCCGCTTGGCAACGCATCCTGCCTCCTTTTATCTGGCAAGCAGGAACGCCTCCTGCACCGCTCGTCCACATTGCTGGTGTTGGGGAAGCGTTGCCAATCGACAACTTGGCAACAAGAAATCCCTGGACAGACTCGGGACAAATCGGATTGGCTCGATTTCAGGTGACGGACGAAAGCTGACGAGTCCGAGAGCCAGCCTGCAGCCGATGCTCCTGACAACATGTCACTTCAAAGAAAGACCTATTTTTCAAGCGTAAAGTCATCACACACGCCAACGAGACGGCGTCGCGCCCGCTCGAGAACATCGTCTTCTCAGAATTCTCATAACGTGCTAAGCTCCCCGCCCCATTCCCAAGCTGTCTCCGAAACTATCTAGGGTGCAGGAATGTTGCCTGATCCTAATGGTGCAATTGCCAATACGATCACAACGATCAGAAACCGAACGCCGGTTTTGACGCCGCGTTCCATTCGCTTGGGCGTTGTGGCCGTCTTGATCTGCCCCTTGGTGACCGGCTGCCAGTCTCTGCAGAAGCGGTTGAGTCAAGATTCGGCGAAATGCGGGGCTCTATGCGCACAAGCACGTGAAGCACGCGAACGAGGGAATGCCGAACAGGCCAACCAGTACCTTGACGAGGCACTCCGTCAGAAACCAACCGACGTCGAAACGCGCCGTCAATTGGCGGAAACCATGTGGAACTCGGGACGACGCCACGAAGCGGTTGAAGAGTTCGCAGCGCTCCACAATCAACTCCCCAAAGATACCCGGCTCGCCGCCCGTCTCGCCGTCATGCAGTGGGAAACCAATCGGCGGACCGAAGCCGCTGAAACGGCCGAGTCGGTTCTGAAACTGGATCAAAAGTCGAAAGAAGCATGGCTTGTTCGAGCCCGTTGCCAGGTTGTTCGCGAAGAATTCGAAGAAGCCATGTCCTCATATATTCAACTCGCACAGTTGGCTCCCGACGACGTCATTCCGATGATCGAATTGGCGGAACTTCATCTCAAACGAGGTCATCCGGACCGTGCCTGCCCGTTGTTTCGTGCCGCCAGCCAGCATTCCGCAACCACGCCGGAACAACAATCGGAAATTGAATGGTTGCTGGGAATCTCATACACGCGAAGTCAGCGCTGGTCCCTCGCGGTGCCGGTGCTCGAACGGGCCATCGGACGACGAAAGGCATCGGCCGAAGATTGGTGCTTTCTCGGATGGGCACGATTGCAGAGCGGTGACGTAACAGGCGCTCAGTCCGACCTTCAACGAGCGGTCCATTGCGATCCCAACTCTGCGTCGGTTCGATCGCTCGCCAATCAACTCGAGGCGTCGACGGAATCGATGACCGCGCAACGTCGTGTCACTCCGGCCGGACACCACGACCTCGATTGACCGCAACATAATTGCATTAAGTCACTTACGGCGAGAAAAAATTCATTCCGCAGTGAGGACAATACGGAAGAAACTTAAGATCGGCATTGCGTTCTGGCCACGCGCAGATTTTGCCGGTTATGCCTCGCGTTGCCGGTAAGGCGATTGACGGGGCGACATCAATTGACCAAATCTTCTTAAGTCGATTCGTCGATTTAACGCTAAGTTCATCGTGACAATCACAGACGCAACAATTCCATGGGGCAGGAAATTCCATGGAAGCGCCTCGAACACGGTGGTAGTTTTGGAACGTCTGGCATCAATGCCCAAGGGATTGCAGCGAGCCGCTGTCGAGAACCATCCTTACAACAGGACGGAACCCCCTCATGAGCCGCTTGTCGACTTCCCAGAATTTCATCCAGCCCGCAATTCCCGTCAATTCCGCGGGCGCTGGAGCACCGCCACTACCCCAGTGGGTCCTGGCACTTCCCGGTGTCCCTCATCTGGTCAGTCGATTGGGTGTGACCGAATTTCGACGTCGATTGTTTCACATGACCCCGGCCCTGCTGCCTGTGGGACTTCCCATTATCCCACACTCCGATGTCTGGGGGCCGACTCTCGTCACCATCATCTTTATCCTCTCCATTTCCGCGCTTGTCCTGGCCGTCACTTTTGGTCACCTGATGAAGCGTCGACGAGAAGAGAATTGGATGGAAGCCGTCGTGGGATACATGGTTCCCGTGCTGCTTCCACTCGTTATTTTCCCGGGACGCGCCGAGTTTGGCCTGATGACACTCCAGATCATTGCACTCGGTGACGGATCGGCAACGTTGGGTGGAATCATGCTGGGTGGACGACGTCTGCCTTGGAATCGCAGCAAAACGTTCTCGGGCTTGTTCTGTTTTGCCATTGTGGGCACGTTGGCATCGACCTACAGCTTCTGGGGAGAGTCGCGACCTGCAATTCCCGTCGGATCAGCGTTCTTGATCTGCGGTACGGCGGCCCTGCTCGCGGCCTTCGTCGAATCGTTGCCGATCCGCTCGAATGACAATCTGCGGGTTGGTGTCACGGCGCTCTTCACGGGGGTCTTAATGAGCCAACTGCTCTCCTCCTTCTAAATTCTAAAACAGAGAATTCTGCGGTTCTCTCAAAGTCACAGGTCTGCTACGTTTGCCGAGTTCCTGCGTTGAAGGAGGTTCGTGACGCATGGCGACAGCACACTCTTTCACTCGCTCACCACTGGAACGCGGGTGGACTATGGACCTGCGAAAACCGATCGTGAACCGCTCGAAACTCATGTCAGAACCTGTGCCTGATCGAACTGATTCAACGACAAGCCTCGTTGACGTCCGTCATTTGCGCAAGAGCTACGGACAGCATCTGGCGGTGAAAGACGTCAGCTTTTCGCTCGAATCGGGCGAGGTTCTGGGCCTGCTTGGCCCAAACGGTGCTGGCAAAAGCACGACCATGATGATGGTCGCCGGTTTGCTGTCACCCACAAGCGGCGAGATCTTGTTCCATGGGCAACCTTTCAACGGTCGGAATCACGATCAGCGAAGACTTTTGGGCGTTGTTCCTCAGGAATACGCGATCTACCAAGAGCTGAACGCGATCGAAAACCTGATGTTCTTCGGCAAACTCTATGGCTTGCGAGGAAAAGCGCTCAAAGCACGCTGTGACGAAGTCCTCGACCAGATTGGCCTGGTCGAGAGTGCGCATCGTCCCTCCGGAAACTACTCGGGCGGCATGAAGCGACGGCTGAACTTTGGTGTGGCCATCATGCATCGCCCGCGAATCCTGATCCTTGATGAACCGACAGTCGGCGTCGATCCTCAATCGCGATCGCATCTCATGGACTGCGTACGACTCCAGGCCAAAGATGGCGTTGGAATCATCTACGCCAGTCACTACATGGAAGAAGTGCAGTCGATCTGCGAACGCGTTGCGATCGTGGACCACGGAGAAGTTCTGGCCAACGACTCCATTCCGAATCTGCTGTCCGGCCTGGTGGCGGACCTCTATCTCTACGTTGACCGAACGACCGGAGTCGCGAACGAACTTGGCGACTGGGGCCGCCTGGGAACAGGCAGCGACGGCGCGCCGGCCGTGATCTTACAAGGTGAATTGAACCCGACAGACAATCTCGGTCTGCCTGTTTCGATGGACCGTGGCCAGTTGACGAGTCTGGCCCGCGATGCACGCCCTTCCCCGAGTCTGGCCTGGCGGCTGCAAGTGGCCTTACACAAACTCGGCAATCTGGGAATCCGCGTCCTAAGGATTGAAACACAGCAATCCAATCTTGAACGGCTATTCCTCCAATTGACCGGAAATCGTCTGCGCGATTGAAGAAGAAGGTGTTCAACGCATGTCGGCCTGGCATATCACTCTGAAGGACCTGTTGCTGCTGACGCATGACAAACGTGCGCTGGTATTGCTGCTCGTCCTGCCACTGATGTTCATTTCGATCGTGGGAATGTCGACGGGTCAGTTCTTGACGCGAGACGATGACGCCGATCGATTCAAGGTTGTGGTCGTCGATCAAAACAAAAGTGAGACCTCTCGCGACTTGATGAAAGAATTTCAGCAACGTCCCGAACTCTCCATGAGTGCCGCCGATTCAATCGATTCGGCATTCGACGTCCTGCGACGTGGCGACGCGTCGATGATTCTGATCGTCGGCCCTGAATTCGAAGCGCGCGTCGACGATGTCCGCGTCAGCGATATCTTCAATTCGCAGAACGGCCTGACCGCTCAGGGGCCTGCGGCGCTCGATCTCACTTTCGAATCGAAGTTGGGATCATCGGGCGTTGGCCGATTGCTTGAAGCGGTCCTGTACTCGCAAATCATCAAGTTTGTCGCACCCATCGCGGCGAAAAAGAATCCCGTGACACGCGCCTGGGTTCGCCAGCGAGAAAATGAAGAAGCGGAAGGCGATCCTGTCGCGGCGGCCCCCACCTCGGCCCAAGTTCGGGTGCAAAACAATTCCGTCTACCTGTGGGTCGTTCCCGGCTTCACGGTCATGTTCGCATTTTTTCTGATCAGCATCATGGCTCGCTCGTTCATCATCGAGCGTGACCAAGGGACGCTCCGACGCCTGCTGATGGCGCCCGTAGGCACACTCCCAGTCCTGGTGGGCAAAACGACGCCATTCTATTTGACGTCTGTGCTGCAATGCGGTTTGCTGTTCGTGTGCGGCCGCCTGTTGTTCGGAATGCCCTGGGGATCACAGCCGCTGTATTTGATTCCCGTGGTGCTTTGCACGTCGGCGGCGGCCACGTCCTTGGGACTGCTGCTGTCAACCGTTGTGAAATCCGACCAGCAGGTCTCCTCCTATGGCACGACGCTCATCCTGGTCCTCAGCAGCATCAGCGGCTGTTTCTTTCCGCGCGAATTCTTCCCGAAAGCGATGAAACAGATCAGTCTCTTCACCCCGCACGCCTGGTCACTGAAAGCCTTTGACGCCGTGCTGACGCAGCCGAACGTCGACCCGCGATTGATCGCGACCTGTTGCGGGATGCTGCTTCTGTTTGCCGTCACCTGCTTCACCACCGGTTGGTGGCGATTCCGTGCCACGGCACGTGCCTGAGGCTTTGATCGTCCGGATCGATCCTGCCGCGATTCGCATGATCAAGCGCCATCGGCCTGCGACGGGCGACCGTGCCTGTCAGGACTCGCTCAGCCCACACGATTTCATCAAGCGGCGCGTCGCAGAATAGGCCTCGGCAACCCAGGATTCGATCTGATCCGGTTCAGGGCTGTATTCGAGTTCAATGGAGATCGCGCCGCTCAATCCCAACTGAGCGATCTCGCGCAAGTAGGGCTCAAATTGAACCACTCCACGACCTGGCGGAAGGTCGCCGTGGACCTTTCCATCACAGTCTGAAATATGGACATGAATCGCCTTCCCCTTCAGGCGTTTGACCTCTTCTGCCGGAACTTGCGCGAGACACAGGTGCGACACATCAATGTTCGCCCGGACGGCATCGTGGTCAACATCGTCGATGAATCGCACCATCGTCTCGACACTGTTGATCAATGAGAGCGGAAACGGTTCAAGCTCCAAGGCAATCTGAATGCCCAACTCCGCCGCATAGTCGCCAAGTCGCTGACAGTTTTCGATCGCGAAACCCCATTGGTCTTCGGGACGAATGACTTCGCGATTCCAGATGTATTCTCCCAGAACCAGCAGCACGTTCTTCGCAGAATACTCGTACGCCAGTTCCAGATACTGGGTGACTCGATCGACATGGAAACGTTGGACGCTGGGGTTAAAGTCCACTAACCCCGTCGCGACACAACACAAGGAAACGATGGGTAAGTCCAAGCGTTCACACTCGCGCCGAATCAATTGACGCTCTTGAATCTCGAGATCCAGTGGATCGGCGAATAGATCGATGGTATCGAACCCGATCTCCTTCGTCTTTTGAATTCCCCACGCCGTATCGCGACCGGCCTGTGCCCAGGCGGAATTGATCAGTCCCAGTTTCATGTGTCGAGATCCCTCGTGGTGCTTCAAACCTGAATTGACACGTCGATGAACGCACAGCAAGCGGGTCAACAGCCTGCGAGCGATCCTCGCGAACCTGCCGGGACCGAGTGGACTCGCATGGCAAGATTCGCAGTGGTCTGTGTACGCCACACAACATAATTCCCCACGCCATGAAGCGAAAGCCGCGGCAAACGCGAATGCTGAATCAAACAACAGCCATGCCAAGAAACGGCGCGTTGTACAGATCTCAAGCTGGTGCCGCGCGACACGGAAATCAAAATCGTTCGCAAAAACCGACGTGAAATTCGCAATCATCCAGCAATCCGATTTGGCACAACTCCTTTCCCCGAAATCGCCTGCAGAAACGTCGTGCGAGTCCAGAAGTCCAGATGTCGTGTACGCGGCATTCGGCTTGCTACAGAACGCTGAAAACCGACATCGCCGTTCCGATTCGGATGAGTTCACAGGACGCTTCATGAGCATTGTCACGTGCAGATCTCATTTGTCGTGCAACGTTCCGTGGCGGGCCGCGCAACCTTCCGAAACTGGTGTGTTGCACTATGTCGGAGGCGCAACAGGTTCATGGCGCGTCGATCAGATCGAGACCTTCTCAGGCCCGGATCTGACGCCTGTCTCGCATTTGGAGATTCTGGGTGGTCGCCTTGGACGCGTGCCACAGGGCACCGCTTGGGTGCTGCCAGCCGTCGTCAGCTCAACCCGATATATTACCCGCGAAGATCCGCGTCCGGCTGAATCGAGTCGATCCCCTGTACCAGAAAGTCGTGAGCCCTCGGCCGCGCTGGTACTCATTCGCAAGTCGGATGAGTGGTGGAATTTGGCGGGGGCCACGCGGCAAGACATTATTGAAGCGAGGTCGCGTCAAGTCGATGCGCGCCTGCGCATGTTGCCCGCCATTGCACGAAGATTCACGTTGCATCGCGACGGAAGTGACGCGTTCGACTTCCTGACCTGGTTCGAATTCGATGCCCAGGATTCCGCACTGATTAATGACTTGGCGCGGGCCATTCGGGCCACGGACGAATGGAACTATGTCGAACGTGAAATCGAAATCCGGCTGTCGAAGCGGGTCATTCATCCTCGCTGAACGGGGACGTGCGATCGAGCGCGGTCACGGTTTTCGATCGGAGCAAAAACAAAAAGACGTCTCGCGTTGAAGCGAGACGTCCTGCGCGACCGTAAGGCAAGCAGCTTACGTTTCGTCGATCTGCGTGATCTCGTAGTTCGTCACGCCCCGTGGGGCCTGGAACTCAACCCGGTCGCCCACCTTCTTGTGCATCAGAGCTGTGGCAAGCGGCGACGCCGTCAAAATCTTCATGACGTCACTCATGTAATCCTCTTCGCCGGGACCGACGAACTCATATTGTTCGATCGACCCGTCGCTCAGATCTTTCACGGTGACGCGCGTTCCGAAAGTGACCACGCCCTTTGGCAGGGTGGACTTGTCGACAATAAAGCAATCGGCGAGTGTGGCACGCAAAGAATTGATCCGCGCCTGCAGCATTCCCTGGGCTTCGCGCTGGCCGTGGTATTCAGCGTTCTCGCGCAGATCTCCTTCTGCGCGAGCATCGGCAATTGCCTGAGTAATTCTCGGCATGTCGACCTCTTCGAGAATCCGGAGTTCTTCCTTCTTCTTGTCGTAGCCTTCACGAGAAATTGGCTGCCGTTCCATCTCTTTTCCCCAGTCTAAAGTCGATCAATCCTGGAATGTCTGGACGAGCCCGCACTGCGTGAGAACGAGGCGGGCACCCGCCGAATATTCGCGGGCAAAAGGAAGCACGGGCGACAACAGTAGCCGCCCGTGCAATTTGATCATCCTCGAATTATACCAAGCAAACAGTCAGATGCTATCCGACTTCTGACCAATTGCCCGACTTTGCACTCTTCAGAACCGCGTCACAAATTCTCTGCGTTTCCAATGCATCGCGGAAAGTCGGTCCAACCGATTCCCCCTTGTCGACCCCTTGCAGAAAATCAGCCACATGATGGACGAAGCTATGCTCATATCCAATCTGCAAGCCCGGCACCCACCAGTGACTCATATAGGGATGATCGCCGTCGGTGACGTGAATCGAACGCCATCCGCGCATCTTTCCTTCGTCGCGGTGATCGAACCACTGCAGACGATGCAAGTCATGCAAGTCCCACTTGATCGAGGCAAATTCGCCGTTGATCTCAAACGTGTAGAGGGCCTTGTGTCCACGGGCGTACCGCGTGGATTCGAATAGACCCAATGAACCGTTCCCGAATCGACAAAGGAACGCACACGCGTCGTCGATTTCGACTTTTTCCATCTTGCCGGTCAAGTTGTGTTTGCGTTCTTTGATGAACGTTTCCGTCATCGCGGTCACGTTCTTGACGCTACCGTTTAGCCAGATTGCTGTGTCGATACAGTGTGCCAGCAGGTCGCCCGTGACACCGCTCCCTGCGGCCGCCGCATCCAGCCGCCAAAGCGCTGCACCACCCTGAGGCAGGTCCGCGGAAATCGTCCAGTCCTGCAAGAAGTTGGCGCGGTAGTGGAAAATGCGGCCGAGCTTGCCAGAGTCAATCAATTGCTTGGCAAAGGTGACTGCCGGCACCCGTCGGTAGTTGTACCAGACGGTATTGATGACTTTGGCGGCTTCCACAGCCTCACACATCTTCTCGCCTTCGGCGGCATCCATCGAAAGCGGTTTTTCGCACAGAATCATCTTGCCATTGGCCGCTGCCGCGATCGCAATGTCATGATGCAGATTGTTGGGAGTACAGATATCGATGGCATCGATATCTTTCCGCTCGACCATCTTCCGCCAGTCGGATTCGATCGATTCGTAGCCCCAGCGGTCGGCAAACGCCTTGACCTTTTCGGTGTCACGTGCACAAACCGCTTTCAGAACTGGCTGATGCTCGGTGTCGAAGAAATGGCTGACTTTACGGTACGCATTGGAATGCGTCCGCCCCATGAATCCATATCCAACCATGCCAATCCGCAGAGGCTTCGCCATTCTCGCAATCTCCAGATTCAAAAATTCCACATTTCGACCTGCAGGGGCGTTCCAACAGGGCAAATACCCTGCGTCGAGCCTTCCGCGGCAGATCGAGCATCATACGCTCACTGTCACCACACCTCAAACGGACAGCCCCAAACAACGGGATCGCCGAGACAAGGTGCATATCAAAAATACAGCCCGACACGCGCGGCCAACTGAACGGAAGTCGACTGAAACGTCTCCCGTACCTTCGCCGACATTGGCATTCCCGAAGACACGGACGCCTCGGGCCGGATGACGCTCAACGGAAACGCAAATGCCGTAAGGCATGGAGTGTCGATGGCGTAAATGTCATCGACATTTCGGCTTTTTGATGCGGCGACACGATTTGCTCGCCTGCGGACGATTCAATCGTTCATTCCGGCCATTTTCCATCCAGAATTGGCGTCAGATTCAGCCGTTCGGGATCAATGACCACATGCCGAATGCGTTTTCGGTTCCAGGTATAGGCGAAATGGACCAGACCGTCGGCCGTTTGAATCACCGCAGGGTACGAAAATTCACCCGGTTCGCTCTCCAGCACCAAAGCGGCAAACCAGTTGTAGCCATCGTCGGAAACCGCCACATTCAGCGGAGAGCGACCGCGTGAGATGTGGTTGTAAATCAAAAGTTGCCGACCATCAGCCAGCGTGACCGCATCGGTCCCTGAGTTCGGATTGGGCAATGAGATCAATTTCATCTCGCTCCAGGTCGCGCCCTGATTCGACGACGTAAGGTCGAAGATCTGACCTTGGCGAGTTCTGCCAATAGCCTGCAGATGGCCATCGCGATATGTCAGGATGCTGGGCTGAATGGCTGCGATGGCGATTCCATCATTGACCGCTGCGGTCGCCGTCCAGGTTTTGCCAAGGTCCGCGGAACGTTCGAAATGGACACGCCATTTGGCATATTCGCTGCTCGAGGGCGATAAGATGTCGCCGTTCGCAAGTTGCACAGGCTTGTTTTTGATCGGCCCGACAATTCCATCCGGCAATCGACGCGGTTCGGACCATGACTTCCCCGAGTCGTCTGAAACCATCAGCATGCCCCACCATTTATCGGGGTTTGGACCGACCTTATAGAACAGCATCAACGGGCCTGTTTGGGGTTGAAACAACACGGGGTTCCAGCAGGGTTCACGCTTCGTAGGCGACTGAACTCCGTTTGCAACCTCAACCGGCGATGTCCAGGCGCCTGCCACATGACGTGACAGCCAGATTCCGACATCGGGATCACTTTCCTTCGTTCCACCAAACCAGGCGGCGACCAACCCTTCTTTCGTTTCTGCGATCGTCGATGCATGGCAGGACGGAAATGGAGCCGTTTCGTAAACAAATTCTCGTTTGAGAAGCTCATCTCCAGCAGTCTCGGCATGGGCAAGTGGCGCCAGTCGGCAAAAAGCCCGGCAAAAGAAGGCGAACGTGATAAGCAGAAATTGACGCATGGACATCGAACTCGCTGATTGGTTTTCTTCGTGAATTGCCGTCTCAAACCCCGATTTTCGTGATCAGGGGAACATAGCGGGCTGTACGAAATGAGTAAATCCCGGCGGCAACCTCTGCCGAAGTCGGCGTGCCCTTGAAATTTCCCGAAAAGTACTGCGTGGAATTTGACTTGAGTCGTATTGACCCTTTTCCGGAAGTTCCACTATTACACGCCCCGCTCCTGATCGTTCCCATCAATCGTATTCACGTATTCACATCTGATAAGGATTTCAAGCGACGACGCTTGAAGTTCGCACAATCCCTGTTTTGCCATCAAACGGCCGGGTCGTACTTGCGTTCACGGCTATCGCACATGTCGGAAAAAACTTCGACGCGCCTCGTCAAAGTCAGACCTGGAGGAGGAAGCTATCTTGGGTAGGCTCATCGGACTGATCGGTTGCACATGTCTGGTAATCGCTGCGATGCGATTAACCAACCTCTCGCACGTCGAGTCCACCACGCTCAAAGGTGGTGAAGCTCGCAAAGAGACTCAGGCCAAGCTCACGCCTCGCGCCAGCTACAAGCTCGGTAAGCAGCTTTACCTGCGAGGCCGTTACATCGAAGCCCTGCCCCTTTTGGAAGACGCCTCTGCGGCCACTTCGGGCCTGACGTCATCCGAACGTCACACGAACGACGACTACTTGAACCGAGCCCGCGGCAAGGTTCAAGAGCTCGCCGATTCCAAGCGACCGGGTGCCGGCCTGAAACGCAAATCGGTCGTCCGAGCTCAATCCCAAAGCTGGGATGAGATCGAAGCCGATGTCGATCGATCTGCTGAAGAAGCGGCACGTGATCGCGTCGAACAGCTCATGATTCAGGCCATGGCGGCCTTCAAGAATGGAAACAAAGCGGAAGCGATGAAACTCGCCAAGCTGGCCGACCATGCCGCAAGGTCTGCCAAGTTGACGTTCGCCAAGAACAAACCGACTCCAGGCGACTTGTTGGCGAAGCTCGTCAAGACGGACTCAAACGTCGCCAAGAACGACATCGCAAAAGATGACTTCACGCCGGCATCGACGATTCGCCAGGTCGCGGGATCAGGAAACGCTCGCGGAGGCATTCAACTCGCCGGTGCAAGCGATGAAGAATCGGACGATGAACCCTATGTCGATGAAACACTCGCACAGGCTTCCAAGAAGAGTCACAAGACCGCTTCTCTGAAAGAACGCGCTCTAACGCTGCTCTCAGAAGCCAAGAATGAGATCAAAGAAGGCCGCCTGGAAGACGCCAAGCGACACGCTCTGGAAGCCAATGAACTCGGCGCTTCGTACGGTGTCCTTGAAGAACGACCAGAACACATCCTGGCGGACATTGACCGCAAGATGAAGACCACGACATTGCCACGGCAGCCTGCCGCAAAATCGGCGAAGCAAGTCGCGGCCGAGTTTGGAGATGATGTCGCCGAAGAACCGCAAACCGAAATCGCCGCGGGCTCGAATGAGTCGGCAGGAGCGAAGAAAAACCGAGCCATCGAACTCTTGAAGCAGGCTCGTGCCGACCTGGAAGCAGGCCGACTCGATTCGGCCAAGCAGAAGGCGGAACAAGCCCAGGAAATGCGAGTTGCGTTCAAACTGTGGGAAGATATGCCCGAAGTCGTGCTGAACGACATCGAAGAACGTCGCGCTGCTGAAAACATCGCTCAGGGTGGAGACCAAACGGTCAACGATCGCTCTGAGAATGACGCGGTTCAGGCAAAGCAACTGATCGCCAAGTCGAAGAAAGCCATGAAAGATGGCCGCTTCGGTGAAGCGCGTGAACTCGCCTTGCAGGCTCAACGCCTGAAAGTCGCCTTCGGTCTGTTCGATCCTTCGAATCCTGAAGTCGTTTTGAACGAGATTGCACGAGCCGAACACAAAGCCACACAACGCAACGTCGCACCGACGTCGGCTGTGGAAGGCGACAACTCCACGGCTGTGGCACAGCAGAAGGATGCTCTCAATCTACTGCGACAGGCTCGTCAACTGATCAAGGATCGACGTTTCGACGAAGCACGGCTGAAAGCACTGCACGTCGAGGACATGGGTCTGGAATTGCCCGTCGAAGCGGACAGCCCAGAACTGGTTCTCGCCGATCTGGAAAAAGCGGAATCCATTCAGCTGACCTCAAAGGTTCGCAAAGATGGCAATGAAGTGAAAACCGCCAAGGGAGAAGAGGACTTCTCTGACGAAGAAGCCCCGTCGGCTCCTCGTCGCACCCGATTGAACGCACAAGTGGCCGTCAAGGAAACCGTCGCTGCCGCCCGTGAAGACGTTCCCGAATTCAGCCAGTCCGGACTGTCGGCCCGTGAACTCTATCAACGCGGAATGACGGAACTGCACAACCGCCGTCCGGACGTCGCCTACCAGGCGTTTAAGGCCGCTCATGAGACGGGTCAACGCCTCGACCCCATCAGCACGCAACGCCTCAGCGTTTATCTGCGTGAATTGAAACCAAAGTCAGACATCCGCCTCGCCAATAATGAAGGCGAAGCAGTCACGGAATCGACGCCTCTCGATGCCGCTCGTCAGGAACAGCTCGTCAAACTCGAACGCGTTCGCGATGAAGTCATGAACGCCCTGTTCCGAGCAGAGCGACTGAAGGAAACCGAACCTGAAAAGGCACTCGAACTGATCGATCAAACGTTGGCAAAGGTTGAAAGCGCCGAACTGTCGGTCGAAGCCACGGCTCCGCTGCTCAAGCAACTGAACCGTTCGCGATCATCGCTTCGAAGTGCCGTTGAACAACAGGCTCCGAACCTCGCGCTCAAGGCCGAAAACAAACGAGTGAAAGATCTGATCCAAGGTGAAATCGAGAACGCCGTTCGCATCGATCAAGAACTGGCGAAACTCACCGAAGAATTCAACGACCTCTTGAAACAACAGCGTTATGACGAAGCGAACGTCGTGGCCAAGAAGGCGAACGCGCTGAACCCGAAAGACCCTGCTGTCGTCCAAATGGTGCTCAAGGGCCAATTTGCGATGCAGCGGAAGTTCAACGAAGATCTGAAAACGGACAAGGAACGAACCCGTCTGCGATCCATCAATGAACTCGAGCGTGGCCTGGTCCACGATGTGGGTGATGACAACCCAATGTCCTTCGATACGAAGATCTGGGACAAGATCAGTTCGCGAAAAGACAAGTACTCAAAGAGCAATCGGACTCGCAGTGAAACCGAACTCGAGACCGAAAAGAGCCTGCTGAAGAAAATCTCGCTGCACGAAGACAACACGTCGCTAACCGCATTGATCGCGAAGATCAAGTCGGTTGCAGACATCAATATCGTGATCGACGACGTGGGACTCGAAGAAGTCGGTGTGACCTCGATGACGCCGATTACCATCGATGTCGAAAACATCACCGTTAAGAGTGCCTTGAATCTGATCCTGCAGCGGTTCGAGTTGGGCTACATGTTTGACAACGAAGTGCTGATGATCACCAATCGTCAGCGACAACAAGGTAAGCTCGTCATCGAAACCTACTCCGTGACGGATCTGGTTGTCCCGATTCCGAACTTCGGTGTCGTCGGTGACGTTCCGTTCAACACGGGGTCGGCACCGACCGGCAATCGCGGGTTTGGTCCTCAGGCCTACTTGGATCCAACCGGTGGCGGACAGGTCTTTGCTCAAGTCGGTCCAAACGGAGTTGCTGTCGGGGGCGGGGCGCCACGGCAGTTCGATAACGATGGCAAGCCCACGCAGACGAATCGTAATGCCGACTTCTCGTCGCTGACCGATTTGATCACGTCCACGATTTCTCCCGAGTCATGGGAACAAAGCGGTGGCGAGGCCTCACTCAAGCCTTATCCGGGAACATTGAGCCTGGTGATTCGCCAGACTCAAAAGGTTCACGAAGAAATCCATGATTTGCTCGAACAACTTCGACGGCTGCAGGACCTGCAGGTCACGATTGAAGTCCGCTTCGTCACTGTCGCAGACCGCTTCTTCGAACGAATCGGGATCGACTTCGACTTCAACATCAAGCCAACCACGGGATATGCCAAGACCGACCAAAGCGGGTTGCCAATTCCAAACTTCGGTTCGGTGCTGTTGCCTCAATCTGGTTTCCTCGGCTCGTCTGTCAGTCAGACAGGACAAACTGGTGGAACTTCGGGTGGAACGGCGGGCGGTCAAGCAGGTGGCCAAGCGGGTGGTCAAACGGGCGGTCAAACGGGCGGTCAAGCGGGAACCACGGGACAAACAGGTCAAACCACATCCGGTGGATTGTTCACACCATTCCCTGGCTTCAGCCTGGTCAACAATCCGAAGAACACCACGATCGTTGGTTTGCAATCGCCTGATACGTTTACAAACGATTTGACGGTTCCGTTCCAACAAGGTTCGTTCAACGTCGGCATCCCCCAATTCGGTGGATATAACCCTGCAGCCGGTGTTCAAACCGGTGTGGCCATCCTGAGTGACCTGGAAGCCTTCTTCTTCATCCAGGCTGCACAGGGTGATCAACGAACCAACCTGTTGTTCGCACCGAAAGTCACGTTGTTCAACGGTCAGTCTGCCACTGTGCAAGACAACCGCCAACGACCGTTCGTAACCAGCTTGATTCCAACGGTGGGGATCGCCGCCGTCGGCTACACACCGGTCATCACGCCGGTGAACGAAGGAATCACGCTGACCGCCACCGCCGTGGTCTCCGCAGATCGACGATTCGTCCGATTGACGCTGATTCCGATCTTCCGCAGCATCACAGACGTCTTCACCTTCCAGGCATCCGGTTCGGGTAGCGGTGGCCAGCAAGGCCAGGGCCAGGGCCAGGGCGGATTCGGTGGTGGTCAGTTCGGTGGTGGTGGCGGTGGTCAAGGCGGCGGACAAGCCGGTGGCGGTGGCCAGCTTGGTATCGGTGGGGGCCTCGGTAGCATGCAGATCATGCAGTCCCTCTTCGCACAGCAGCAAGCTGGTGGTGTCGCTGGCGGTGCCGGTGGTGGTGCTGGCGGTGTCGGTGGTGGCCAGGCTGGCGGACAGACAGGCCAGGCCGGTCAAGTCGGCGGCGGCACGCAGATCACGGTTCAGCAACCTGTTATCGAAACGGTCAACGTCTCGACGACGGTCAGTGTTCCCGACGGTGGAACGGTGCTGATGGGTGGTATCAAGCGACTGAAAGAAGGACGAACGATGTCCGGTGTGCCAATCCTCAACAAGATTCCTTACGTCAGCCGCCTGTTCCGAAACAGCGGGGTTGGTCGCGAAACGGAAAGCTTGATGTTGATGGTGACTCCGCGAATCATCATCCAGGAAGAAGAAGAAAGTCTGCTGGGTGTTTCGAAGAACTGAGCTTCGAAGACTTGTTGCCCATCGTGGGGGTTGCCTCGTCCTGAATGCCGCCGATCGTCCTTCAAGCGGCATCTGTGCGAGGTTCCCAAACGACTGAGACCTGAACTCGACTTCGCGTTCGATCCAGTCGCAACACACATCGCAATCCGAGGCTCTGTCGCAAGTCCTCGGCCGCCGCGATCCCACCGGGGTGGATCGCGGCGGTTTTTTTATTTCCAGGCCTGACGTTTCCACGATTTGCCTTCTCTGTCCGTACTCAGGATCCGTTTCAAAAATTCTGTAAATCGCATCACATACGTGTTTGCGTTCGGCGTTCGTCCGCGTTCTCAAGCACCGTGCCCTCGGGAATAGCGACTTCGCCAAGCCGAAAGCCCGACAACAGGGCTACCGATCTCGCCTGTCGCCATGCGGAATCGATCGTCTGCCGCTCGCGAATACGGCCACCGTCTCCGGATGCGATTGAAGCGACATTTCGGCGAGGATTTCGCAAAATGCACGTGTGTGACCGTGTACAATCGAATGTCTGCTGGCTTTATCCAACGTCCGCAAGCCGGTTGACGTAGAAGGCGATCAGTCAATTTGGATGTCATTTGTGTCTTACCGCGCAAGCAAGTTTTCTCTGCAAATCGTCGTCTGCACCGGTCTGCTGATTCTGGCAATCCCCCAACCCGCGATGGCCTATGTCGGACCAGGGGCAGGGTTTGCATTGGCTGGTTCGTTTCTGGCGGTCTTTGCAGCCATTTTCTCGGCCTTCGTGCTGCTGCTGACCTGGCCCATCCGGCTTGTCTTTCGCTATTTTTTTGGCCGAAAGGCACCGACCAAAGCCCGATTCCAACGCGTCGTCGTGCTGGGACTCGACGGACTCGACCACGGACTGACGTCGACGATGCTGAACGAAGGCAAGCTGCCAAACCTTGCCCGCTTGCGTGATCAAGGTGGATTCCAGGCGTTGGGCAGTACCCTGCCTCCGATCTCGCCAGTCGCCTGGTCGTCGTTCCAGACCGGGGTCAATCCTGGCAAACACAATATCTTTGACTTCCTCGTGCCGGACGGACAGACCTATCAGCCAAAGATGAGTTCCGTCGAGATTCGTCCACCGCGACCAATCTGGCGAATCGGGAAATGGTCGCTTCCGTTCTACAGGCCCGATATTCGACTGTTGCGGAAGAGCAAACCGTTCTGGAGTATTCTGAGCGACTACGGCATCTTCAACTGCGTCATTCGCGTTCCAATCACGTTCCCGCCCGAAAAGCTGCGTGGTGTGCAGTTGTCGGCCATGTGTGTTCCCGATTTGCGAGGAACACAAGGTGAATTTACGCACTTCACCACGAAGCCACTCGATGCCAACACCTGCTATGGCGGCGAGACCGTTTCCGTATCGCGTGAGGGGCAAATCGTCGCATCGGAATTGACGGGGCCACCCCACCCCACGAACCCCAAAAGCGGTTCTTTGAAACTTCCGTTTCGTGTGACCATCCACGATCACGGGCACGCCACGCTGCGAATCGGCAACCAAACTCGAAAACTCAAACGAGGCACCTACACCGACTGGGTGCCTGTCACGTTCCGCTGTGGCATGAGCGTCAAGATCTCGGGCGTTTGCCGGTTTCTGCTGCTTTCGGACGAACCGGATTTCGAGCTTTACGTCACACCGATCAACATCGATCCGGAAAAGCCGGCGATGCCGATTGGCTATCCCAGCGTCTATCCGGTCTATCTGGCAAAACGACAAGGCCCCTATGCGACACTTGGGTTGGCCGAAGATACCTGGGGACTGAACGAGCAGGTCCTGGACGACGAACATTTCCTGGAGCAGTGTCTGGAAACCGACCGCGAACGCGAATCGATGTTTTTCGATTCGCTCGACAAGATCCCGCGGGGATTCTGCGTCTGCGTGTTCGACGGAACGGACCGGATGCAGCACATGTTTTGGCGATACCACGACCCCGAACATCCCGCGCGGCCCGAAACCATCCCGGCCGAACATGCCAATGCGATCGAAGATCTTTATGGCCGGATGGACGACCTCGTCGGGCGAACCATGAAGAAGTGCGAAGGCACCGATACCCTGCTTATGGTGCTCTCCGACCACGGATTCAATTCGTTTCGCCGGGGCATCGACTTGAACCGCTGGCTGGAACAGAACGGATATCTGTCTGTCGATGAATCGCGGCGTCACGAGGACTATCTCGCGGGAATCAACTGGCAAAAAACCCGTGCCTTTGCGATCGGATTGACGGGAATCTTTCTGAATTTGAAAGATCGATTCTCGCAAGGCATCGTCGAAGAAGGTGCTGAAGCCGAGCAGCTTCGAAACGAGATCATCGAACGGTTGAGTGACCTGATCGATCCGGTCACAAATTCCAAACCAATCCATCGGATCTACCCAGCCATTCACGTCTACAATGGCCCCTACAAGACACAGGCTCCTGATCTGATTATCGGGTACGCGCGCGGATATCGAGTCTCGTGGGAGGCGGCCAATGGACAGACCAGCAACGAGATCTTCCATGCCAACACGCGTGCCTGGAGCGGCGATCATTGCGTCGATCCTTCCGTCGTGCCTGGGGTCCTGTTTTGTAACCATCCGGTGACCGGGGACCGGCCCCGGCTGCTGGATATCGGACCGACAATCTTGGAACTCTTTGGCATCACTCCTCCGGCCTATATGGACGGGAAACCACTTTCGGTTGGCACACGCAACGAGGCACCACCAGCGGAAATGTGCCCACAAGGGTCTTTGAAATGACAGCGCCGCAAAATCAGGGAGTCAACCGACGAACGCTGCTGAAAGGGGCTACCGCGGCCACGCTGGCTGCGGCGGCAACCGGTGCCGCATCGTACTGGTTGGGTAGCATCACTCGCGCTTCTCGCAGTCTGGGCAAGAAAGTCATCGTCATCGGGATCGACGGGATGGATCCCCGGTTGTCGTCGAGCCTGATGAAACAGGGACTGATGCCCAACTTTGTCAAAATGAGCTCGCAAGGTGGCTTTAGTAATCTGGGAACCAGCACACCCCCGCAGAGCCCCGTGGCCTGGGCCAATTTTATTAACGGAGCGGGACCGGGCTCGCACGGGATCTTCGACTTCATCCACCGCCATCCTCACAATCAGTGTCAGCCATTTTACTCGGCCGCCGAAACGATGCCGGGTGAAGGCGGGTGGGACATTGGCGACCACCGCTTGCAGTTCGATTTCTGGCCGTTCGAGCATCAGCCGCCCAAGACCGTCCTGCGACGCCAGGGGGTTCCGTTCTGGGACTATCTTGATGCCGTGGGGATTCCCTCGACGTTTTACGATCTTCCCGCCAACTATCCCCCCAGCCCTTCGCAACATGGCCATCACCGCTGCCTGAGTGGAATGGGCACGCCGGATATGCTGGGCGGATACGGAACGTACCAGTACTTCAGTGAGGACGGACCGCAGAAGCCGCTCGATGAAGCCGGCGGAAAACGGTCGAAGCTGCGGTTTATCGGCGAAACCGCCAAGTGCAAACTGGTCGGCCCCGAGAACGGGATGTTGAAGACCCCTTCGCCGATCGTGATCGACTTTCAAATTCACCGCGATCGAACGGCCAATGGAATCGTCGTTGAGATTCAGGGAAAAAAGATCCTGCTGAACCCGGGAATGTGGAGCCCCTGGACGAAGGTGGATTTTCCATTGACTGGTCCTTCGTTCGTCCCGACCGCGCATATCAGCGGAATTTGTCGGTTCCATCTGATGGAAGGAAGTCCAAATCATCGCCTGTACGTGACGCCGATCAATATCGATCCCTCGGCACCGGCCGTGCCGATTTCGGAACCGGGACACTTCATTCAAGACATCTCGAAGGATCTGGGTCTGTTCTACACAACGGGCTTTCAAGAAGATCACAAAGCTCGCACGAATGGCGTGTTTCAGGATGACGAATTCCTGCGGCAAGCCAGTCAGGTCCTTGATGAACGCCTGCAACTGCTGGAATACGCGATCGAGAACTATGACGACGGGCTGCTGTTCTTTTACTTCTCCAGCAGCGATCTGCAGTCGCACATGTTCTGGTGGGATTCGGATGAGCGGCATCCCATCCGTTCGAATCCCGAGGCGCAAAAGTACTACGCGCATGTCAAATCCCTCTATCAGAAACTTGACGCCATCATCGGTGACCTGAATGACCGCTATGGCAGCCGCGCCACGATTCTGGTCATGAGCGATCATGGGTTCGCCAACTTTGGTCGACAGTTCAATCTCAATTCGTGGCTCCGTGACAACGGATATCTGGGCCCGCGCGAGTGTACGTCGATCATGGACGATATCGACTGGGCCAGCACCCGCGCGTATGGGCTGGGAATCAACGGGCTGTATCTCAATCTGAAAGGCCGCGAGCGTGACGGTGTTGTTGAACCGGGTGACGAGCAAGAGGCGCTGCTGAAGCAGTTGGTGACGCAACTGGAATCCGTCAAGGATGTCGATGGCAAGTCGGTGATTCGCGGCGTCTATCGGTCGGACCAGATTTATACCGGCGATGCGACGGCACTCGCCCCCGACTTGATCATCGGCTATCGCCGCGGTTTCCGTGCGTCGTGGGAAACCTGTCTGGGAGGACTGACTCCCGCGGTGTTACTCGACAATGACTCGGCCTGGAGCGCCGACCACTGCGCCGACGCTCTAGAAGTTCCGGGACTGATTTGCTGCAACCGGCCAATTCGAGCGGAAAACCCGTCGCTGGTTGATCTCGCCCCGTCAATCCTGGAAGATTTCGGTTTGCCTAAACCGTCCACCATGTCCGGGCGAAGTATTTTTTCGTCGTAATTCTTCATCGAGATTTTCTCGTCCTACAGAATCAAGGGAACAAGATGTCCAAAGTGGCTGTCGAACCGAGCCTGTATGATCGTGCGAAGAAAGCCGCCGAGACCGCGGGGTATAGCAGCGTCGATGAGTTCATCGCCCACTGCATTGAGAACGAACTCAAACGCATGAAGGTCGAATCCGCCGAATCGCAAGTCGCCAACCAGCTGCGAGGTTTGGGATACCTGAAGTGAACGACCTTGCGATCCGCTTGACTGTCATGCTCAATCAACTTGCGAACCTGCTGGGGCGCTGGCTGCTTGCGCCGCTGGAACAACTTCCGGAACTGGCGGGCGCGGTCCTGGTTGCAATGGTGACCGGCATTTTGATGCTGATTGCGTTCAAGTACACCTCGCATCAGGCCGCGATCAAACAAGCCCGAGACCGAATCAAAGCGGAACTGCTGGCGCTTTCGCTGTTTCGTGATAATGTCGCAGTCAACCTGGGTTCGCAGGGACGGATCCTGGGCTATGCCCTGAAATTGATGGGACTGGCACTCGTCCCGATCGCGGTGATGATCGTACCGGTGACACTTCTGCTTGGTCAGCTCTCGCTGTGGTGGCAGGCTCGTCCGTTTCAGGTGGGCGAAGACGCCGTCGTGACGATCCGCTTGAACGGCGATCCGAAATCGAGCTGGCCGAAGGTCAACCTCGAACCGTTGCCGTCCATGGAGATTACGCAAGGTCCGTATACGATTCGCAGCAAACGCGAGATTTGCTGGAGCATCCGATTTCGTGAGCCAGGACACCAGCAACTCGATATTCACGTTGATGGTCAATCGTGGAAAAAAGATCTGGCCGTCGGTCGCGCCCCCATGCGGATCAGCCTGCAGCGGCCGGAATGGAATTGGTCCGACATTGTGATGCATCCCGCGGAACCTCCTATTGAGGCGCGTTCCGCCGTGAAATCGATCGACATTCAGTATCCGGAAAATCGCGCCTGGGCGACGGGAACCCATTCGTGGTTGATCTTCTGGTTTCTGGGATCGACGATCGTGGCGTTTTGCTTTCGCGGCGTGTTCAACGTCAACCTTTAGTCGTCTGTTCGGCAGGGAATTTCCATGACTTCGACATCCGACATCTATATCGTCTCGGGTTTGCCTCGATCCGGGACGTCGCTCATGATGCAAATGCTGCATCGCGGCGGTCTCGAAGTCATGACCGATCAGATTCGTATGGCCGACGTCGACAATCCGAAAGGCTATTTTGAGTTTGAAGCGGTCAAGTCGATCGAAGAGGATGCGTCGTGGCTGCCGCAATCGCGAGGCAAGGTCTTCAAGATGATCTCGCTGCTGCTGTACCAGCTTCCCGCCACAGAGCACTTTCGAGTTCTGTTCATGGAACGGGATCTGGAAGAAATTCTGCAATCCCAGGAAGCAATGCTGCGGCGTTTGCAGCGACCGGCCATCCCGCGCGATCAGATGCGTGAGGCATTCACGATCCATCTGGAGCAATTCAACAACTGGTTGAAGGGGCGTCCAGAGATGTCCGTCCTTCGAGTCGGATACAAGGATTTGATCGAAGCCCCTGCACGGCAGGCGGAGCGAATCAACGAATTCCTGGGAACATCGCTCGACATTGAGGCGATGGCCAACGCGATCGATCCCGACCTTTACCGGAACCGAAATTCCGAAGGACGCTGATCCTTGACAAGGCAAATATTGGCGGGTGCCGGAATCCAGCCGGATTTCAAAACCGCCCCGGATCTCGACAAGACGGCAGGCGTGCGTGTTCGTGCCGTCGGTCGCCAGTTCAAGCGTCGAATTGGGTGGGCTGTGCTGCCAACCAGCCCTCAAAGCCGCGATCTGGCAATTGTCTTCATAAAACTTCTTCATCTCGTACTCCGCGAGAATTACACACGGCGATTTCGTTGGTAGACTGGCCACCTGTCTACGCCTTCTGTGATTTGGCCGCGCGCGTCGCATCGTCGACTCTGTCGAGACTTGGCGCGGCCCCTTCACCGATTGCCGACAGTTCCCATCTCCTCGTGGGTACGTTCCGGTGTGCCGCGCTCGCGGACCGCCATTGCCTTGTTGTCATCGTCCATTTTGTCCCTGTTCATCGAAGAGCGAACTGCGATCATGTCGACCAGTCCTGCCAGTTCCGTGCCTGCGCCCTCTGCCCGACTTACATCATTGGACCAGTTTCGTGGCTACACGATGTTGGGAATGCTGCTGGTCAACTATCTGGGCAGTTACCACGTCTGCCCGCAAATCCTGAAACACTCGCACGATTACTGCAGTTACGCCGACACCATCATGCCGCAGTTCTTGTTTGCGGCCGGTTTTGCGATGCGGCTGAGCCTGGGCAAGCGGTTGGCCGTCGGCGGCTTTGCCCCCTGGGGCCGGGCCATTCGCCGGATTCTCGGTTTGGCACTCGTTGCAATCCTGTGGTACGGATATGCGGATTACCGAGGCGTCGTCGAAAAGTTCAACACCCTGCCGGTTGGCGAGGCGTTGTATGTCCTGTTCAAACGCCCCTTGTTTCAAACTCTGCTGCACATCGCGGCCACTTCGCTTTGGATTCTTCCCGTCATCGCGATGTCGTGGAAGGTTCGGTTGTGGTACGCCGTCGCGTCGGGACTTGCCCATGTCGGCCTTTCGTATTGGTTCAACTATGAATGGGTCTTTTCTCCCCCCACGGGAATCGATGGAGGCCCGCTCGGATTCCTAACTTGGTCCATTCCCGCCATCGCAGGCACCATCGCCTGTGACGCCGTTCGGGCGTCTGGCCCCAAAGCCGCCAGCCGAATTGCGCTGAGCGGTATCGCGGTGATGCTCATTGGCTGGGGTATGTCGAATGCCTCGGTGCTCTATAACGTGCCTGCAGCGAAGACGTTGGACGACCCCGCCGCCGCCCCCGAAGGCACGACACCCGAAACCAAAACGCCTGAAACGACGCCACCTGTCGCCACGCCCGCCGCCGAAACCACACCACCCACTGCTGATGCAGCACCGAAGGTCGACGCGACACCCGTCGAAGCAGCGACCCCGCTCGCCGAACGTGTGCCGAAGACCGAGGCCGAGACCAATCCTGACTCCAAGCAAATTGGGGTGCTCGACGAAAAACTCGACGTCGCCAGCGACGCGGCGAATCAAGCCTTGGAAGCCAAAATGGCCCCCGCCCCCGCGCCGGAACCCAAGGCCGAACCCGTTGCCGAAGCGAAAACTGCCAAGCCACCTTTCGTGATGATGGCGGGACTTGATCCCAAGAAGTACGCACTTGATCCGGTCTTTCCTTCCAAGGAACGAATTCAGGCCTGGGATGGAACATTTGCCGAACCTCCTTTCGTGCCGCCGCCGGGGATTGAGAAGCGTAAATGGAACTACTGGATGATGAGCCAGCGTCATGGCACGCTGCCCTACCCCACCTTCGCCGCCGGGGTCGCATTGGTCATCTATGCCCTGTTTCTCTGGCTGTGTGATGGATTCAATTTGCGGCTGGGACTTTTCCGTACACTCGGTACGAATTCGCTGGCCGCTTACTGCCTGCATGACGTGGCAGGTTGGATCATCAAACGCCCTTATTTTCCGTCGAAGACTTCGAGCGATCTTTGGGCACTTTTTGGATTCGTTGTGTTTGCGTTATTCGTGTATGCCTGCTGCCGACTGCTTGAACGGATGGGTTGGTACATCCGGGTCTGACCCGCTTGCTTGTCGTTGGCAATCTGGTCCTTCATTTTTTCACTCCATTTAGAACACTCTGAAAATGTCATCCAGTATTCCTACCGCTCCCAAACCTTCACTGCGTCTGACGTCGCTCGATCAGTTTCGTGGATACACGATGCTGGGCATGTTGCTCGTCAATTTCATTGGAGGGTACAAAGCGGTTTCACCGCGGATCCTGTTGCACACGCATGACTATTGCAGTTATGCCGACACGATCATGCCTCATTTTCTCTTCGCGGCCGGATTCGCACTCCGCCTGAGCCTGGGGCGACGCATGGAAGCGGGCGGCAAGATGCCGTGGGGTCGCGCCATTCGACGCATCCTCGGACTCGCACTCGTCGCCATCATTTGGTACGGATACTGTGATTGGGGTGGCGTCGTCCATAAGTTCAATACGATGACCCCGCTCAATGCACTGGGAGCCCTCTTCAAACGCGATCTGTTTGCCACGCTGCTGCATATCGCCGTCACGTCCCTTTGGATTTTGCCGGTGATTACGTCGAAGTGGACAGTTCGCTTCTGGTACATGATCGCGTCGGGCCTGTTGCACGTGGTGATTTCGTATTGGTTCAACTACGAATGGGTCTACTCCGACCCAACGGGGATTGACGGTGGCCCGCTGGGCTTCCTGACCTGGGCGGTACCGGCCCTCTGCGGAACACTCGCCTGCGACGCGGTCAAGGCGTCGGGAATCCAGGCCACGACTCGCATCGCGCTGTGCGGAGTGGGTGTCATGCTCGTCGGCTGGCTGATGTCGATGGGAACGGTCCTTTACAACGTTCCGGCTGATCAGATTGAAGTCGATCCTCCGGCCGCGACCACGCCAGCGGATGCGACCACCCCCGCCACCGAGCCTGCGCCGGCTGCAACAGAACCGGCTGCCGGTGCTGAACCGCCCAAGACAGAATCGACCATCGAAACACCCGCGGCGGCCGAGCCACCACCGGCCGGTTCGTCGACCGAAGATTCGGCCGGGCCGGTCGTTGCCGATCTCGCGCCAGCAGATGGCAAACCGATCAGCGAACCGCCACACGCGCACGATGTGCCGCCGAATTCGCCCGCCGCCGAGGACGCACCCGTCTTCAAAAAGTCGTCGCTCGATCCGAAAAAGTACGCCCCCGACCCGGTGTTGCCAACAATGGCGCGGATCAAGGCCTGGGATGGTTCGATTGTCGAGCCACCCTTCGTCCCACCGCCAGACTTGAAGCACCGCAAGTGGAACTACTGGATGATGAGCCAACGCGGTGGCACGCTGTCGTATCCGACCTTTGCCGCAGGCGTGTCGCTGGTCATTTACGCGTTCTTCCTGTGGTTCAGCGACGGACTCAAGATTCAGATCGGGATGCTCAGAACGCTTGGAACCAATTCGCTGGCGGCTTACATCCTTCACGACATAGCGGGATGGATTTTTGATCCCCTGATCAAGCCACACTACGATGCCCTGGTCAAAGAAGGATCGCTGGGTATGGCGGGAGTCTGGGCCTGGGGTGGGCTCGTCGCCTTTACGCTGTTTGTGTACGGGATCTGCCGGCTGTTCGAGCGCCTGGGCTGGTACATCCGCGTGTGACCTGGCCGTGTGAATCCGACTGCGAAGAACGTCGCGTTCGATGTTCTTCGCAGTCATTCGACGTTCTGAGTTCCCCCCTGCCATTTGCTGGCGCCGCGTCTTCGGGATGATCGAGGGGCGAACTGAAAATCGCAGTCTCCAGCCAATGTGGCATGAAGACCAACCGCTGCCTGAACTTGCCCCATTGATTCCAGCCCCGATGCACTTTGAGTCGAGATCTGGACCATGCATGAACCCATTGCAGCCGTTCCCGCGTCGTCGCCGCGACTGACATCTCTGGATCAGTTCCGCGGCTATACGATGGTCGGCATGATTCTGGTCAACTACCTGGGTGCCTATAAAGAAGTCACACCGCGACTGTTTCGGCACACGAATGACTACTGCAGTTACGCCGATACGATCATGCCGCACTTCTTTTTTGCGGTCGGATTCGCGATGCGGTTGAGCCTTGGCAAGCGGATCGAAGCGGGCGGAAAAATGCCGTGGGGCCGCGCCATTCGGCGGATTCTGGGGCTGGCACTGGTCGCCATCGTCTGGTACTCGATCACCGATCTGTCGGACATCATCAAGCAATTTCAGACCAAGCCGACGGGTGTCGTGCTGCATACGCTGTTCAAGGGACTTTATTTTCAAACCCTGATGCACATCGCCGCCACGTCTCTGTGGATTCTGCCCGTCATCGCCACGAGCTGGAAAACGCGACTCGGCTATACGGTGATGTCTGCGCTGATCCATTTCCTCATTTCCTGGTGGTTCAATTTCGCCTGGGTCCAGAGCAGTCCTGGTGGAATCGACGGTGGTCCGTTGGGTTTCTTCTCATGGGCGATTCCGACGCTGTCTGGAACGATCGCTTGCGACACGGTGCGCACGTGGGGCCAGGGCGCCGCCAGAAAACTCACCTTCGCGGGACTCGGCGTGATGCTGTTCGGTTGGGCCCTTTCCAATGGAACCGTCCTGTACAATGTTCCTCCTGGGCAGGACGAAGCCATGGTCGCCGCGCAGGCCGCATCGTCTGCCGCGGACCGATTTCCGATTGACCCCAAGAAGTTTTCTTCGGATCCGGTGGTCCCCACCTGGGACCGGATCAAATCCTGGGACGGGACACTCGTCGAACCCCCGTTCGTACCCCCGCCCGACTTTCATCACAGGCGATTGAACTACTGGATGATGAGTCAGCGGACCTGCAACCTGTCGTACACGATCTTCTCTGCGGGATTGTCGCTGCTCGTCTACGCCATCTTCCTTGTGATCTGCGATGGCATGCATTTCCGACTGGGCCTGTTTCGCACGCTGGGAACAAATTCGCTTGCGGCCTATGTCTTGCATGACGTGGCCATTTGGATCGTCTCTCCGTTCGTCGTACGCAACTCTCGGTCCGTCGCTCTCGTTCTGGCTGGCTATGTCGTTGTCACGCTGCTGGTCTACGGTGCGTGTCGTTTCCTGGAATGGAAGAAGTGGTACCTACGCGTCTGAGAAATGACTGCGCCGGCCCTGCCGTTCAACGTCAGTCATCCCTGATCCATCCCCTGAAATATGCTGTCCGGTAATGAACTTAACCTTTGGGGTCGGCTGTCGCAGTCAAGGTTCACAGCCCCAAGAGAGGGGGACAGGCACAGTTTCCCGGTTCCATTGGAATCCACGGTGCATCGACTGGAGTCAGCCTTCCCTTTACCGCGGGAAAATGAGCCAGTCCCCGGCCTGTGAACGGTGACGCTGTCGCGGAACCGCGACACAATCAAATTGCGAATCCTCAAAATTTGAGCGTCTTGATCAGCCTGATCGCCTTGTTTCACAACTTATTGAAAATCAAGACCTTAGATCTGCTCAATGGTCAGAACCGGGTTGCGCATCTTGAGCAATATGATTTCTCAGTGGCCCTTTCTTACAGGCAGCATTCTCCCGTAATCGTATTCCGCAAGCTGCCAGTACCATTGGCCCGAACCTTTTTCCTTCTTCGCGAACCCGTTCAGGGCACGAAACGCCCGCCGGAGGGTGATCTCGCTGAAGCCCATCTGCTTCCCTTCTTCTTTTACCTCAACTGACCTCATTCGCGCCTGTGCGAGTGTGGTTTGCAACCAGTCAATCGCCTGGTCCAATTCACTGGCATGCGGCCGCCATTTCAGATGTGATGAACGTAGGGAATCATTGGGTGGATAATCGTGATATCTCCATTCCACTCGATCATCCTCAATCAAGAACTCGAGTGCCGAGGGGGATTCACAGAAATTCGTCTTCACGGGAATGAGCCCACACCATCGCCCCGTCGTACGATGATTTTCGATCGTCCAGGCCGACGCAACTTTGCTGAGCAGAACCTCATCCCCTCGATTCAAGCGGCGACGCGACGTCCGGTGCGGAAGAGGATTCGCCGCTGAGACCAGCACCACGGCGGCCCCATATCGATTTGCGAACTCTACCAGCCGATCGACGAACAACGTGGCGGCCACATCATCCGTCGTCGAACGTGTCGAGATAAAAAAGGGGTCGATGACGACAAGCCGGCACGGGGTTCCTGCGTCGTGCAGTCGGATGAGTTCCTGTTCCAACAGCCATGCACATCGATCGGACGCGACTCGTTGAGTCTCTGTCGAACCGCCATCGACTGAAATGGCTTTGCTGAGATCCATGGGAAGACTGAGACCATAGATCTGACGAAGATCAGCTCCCCTTGCGGCAAGTGTCCGGTGGACCGACCTTTCCAGTGCTCCTTCCGGGACGCAGAGCAACACCGTGCCACTCGATGATCGGGGATTGATGGAACGTGCCGGCACAACCTCTTGAGGGCCGTTCGTTGCCTTCCGCTTCGAACTGACTCGATCGGACTGCCGGGCGAGAGACTCATCCCCTCCCGGTGAGTCCACGGCTGGCGGTACGTTAACCAGTGCGTCACCACGTGTGACGCGGGCCACTATATCGAGAATGGCCAGACTCTTACCGCTTCCGGGTTCGCCTGTGATCAGCGTCAGCGAGGCCGCTGGAATCAGTTCGTCCATGACCCAGGTCAGGTCTGCGGGCTCCACGTCCGAGAGGCACCGCACTCGATTGTGGCTGCGAAGAATCTCGGAAACCGGACATTTCAGACATTGCGCGGTCGCCGCAATCAATTCCAACAATTCGTCAATGCGTTGTTGCTGCTGCGTGTCATCGAGTGTCCGATTCAACCAATCCGCGAAGTTTTCGCCATCAACCCGATCGGGAATCTCGACGACTTTGACGGAACGTGCCCCCACGTCCAGCGCACGCTGCGCGACCAGGGCGCCATAGCACGCTCCGTCAGGACACCGACGCGGCAGGATCACAACCTCTTTGTCGGCCAACGGAGCCCAGTCGGTCCGCGCGATCCACGGCAATCCTCCCAGCGACGTCGTACCTGCACCGAGCCCCCATTTTTGGGCCAGACTGGCTGCCTCTTCATCGTCACAAACGACCACGCGTTCCGCGCGACGAATGGATTCACGTTCGAACAAGAGATAAGGTGGCTTGGGCCAGTCGAGATACCAGCGGCCCTCGTGTCGTGAGACATGCCGGACATTCCGCGTGCCGTCCGGCCGCTGGAAGATGAACACCTCGGTCACTCGGGCTCCCGTCCCCGAGTAGCCCGACCAGCGAGAGGTCGGTTGTCCCAGAGCGGACATCGCCGCTTCCAAAGTTGAAAAGGCGAAACCCTCAGGTTCCCCCCTCCATTCTCGCGACAGATTTCGAATCGCCTTCAGCGAAGTCCACCCCGCCATCTCATGCTCCTTGTTCGTGTGTACTTGCACGCAACAAACGTTGCGAGAGACCATCGCAAACCGATCATAGAAATCGATTCAGACCTGTCATCACGAGAATGAGCCTTGTTTCCAAACGTTTGGAAGACTGGTGGTGGAACTTCAAACCGGAACCGTTCACCGTCCGAAGGGGGGGCAGGCACGCTTCCCCGGTTCATTGAAATCCACAGCGCATCGACCAGAGCAATCCTTCCTTTAGCAGCCTGTTGAAGTAAGGGGCTGTTAGACGCGGGAAAATGAGCCAGCCCCCTGCCTGTGAATGGTGACCAAACCTGAAGTGAACGGTAGATGAACGCGATCAGCGCGACGGCCGAATGGCCCTCTGCAAAGAATAATACCCGGATAATATTGAGGATTGATTTATATCCGGGTAATATTCTGTCGATCTATCTGCTCAGGAGGCAACAAAATGCAAGATCAGCAACTTCAAGGTTACACGTGCTTCGACGGCCATCGCCGTCTGGCAACCGGCACACTGCAATCGGTCGCACTCGTGGTGAAACGAGCGATGAAAGCCGGCGCGGCAGGTCCGGTACTCATTTTCGACAATTCGACCGGCCGCTCGATCGACATCGACACCCGGGGCAGAGACGACGAGGTTTTAGCCCGGCTACCGGTCGTCGCAGTCGATGACGGTTCCCCTTCGGACGCTGTGGCCGACGAGGAAGCAAAGAGTGATTCACGTGGTCGGGGACGGCCCAAGCTGGGGGTGGTGGCTCGCGAAATCACGCTACTGCCGCGTCATTGGGACTGGCTGGCCACTCAATCCGGCGGAGCATCTGTTGCGATCCGCCGCCTGGTGGAAGATGCACGCCGGACACATGCCGACAAAGACCGGATGCGAAAGCGGCACGAAGCCGCGTACCATTTCATGTCCGCCATCGCCGGTGATTTACCGGGCTTCGAAGAGGCCACTCGCGCTCTGTTCGCGAACAGCCAATCGACCTTCGAATCCCAGATCGCCGACTGGCCCGTTGATCTTCGTGAACATGCCAGACATCTGGCGTTTCCGCAGGAATAAGAGAATTTCGAGTCCAAAATTTGTCATTCATCGGAGCAGTAAATCCGTACTGGTTTCGAATGGCCGTTCATTCGGCGGGCCAACGGCCCAGCCATTCCAACAGCCCAGCTCAACGGAGACCGTCAGGTCTCCGACGGGCTGGGGCAAAGGTGCCCAGTTGCACACAGCAGGCAGGAGGGGCCGCTCAGGTTCGATCACCGAATTCACCATGCGGTTGACGCTTTACACCTTATTGTCTTAGCCTGATTGCGGACTTCCCATCGCATCTGCCCATTCATTCGTTGAGATCCAACATGCTCGCTCGCAATGCGCGGAATAGCTTCCGAAGAATGCTCAGAAATACCGTGTTCACATTGGCGGTGAATCTGACACTCGGAGCGTTTGCGGAGGAGCCCGCTGGAGCGCCGTCAGAGACTAAGCCGGCCATACTGCGTGGTGTCATTCGGAATGAGGACGAGGGACCATTGATCGGGGTACGTGTCCGCGTCGCCATCCCCGCAACGGACATGCGATTCCTTGGGATCCAGGATACGCTCATGGGTTCGAAAGCAACGTCCGTCAAAATCCTGGAGACCAAGACCGTCAAGAACGGTGAATACCGCTTCGAGATTCCCGGGCTGACGCAACCGACGAAGATTTCGATCGACGCCATGCGGCCCGGCTACCGGCGGATCACAGGCATGCTCATGAAGGGTGGTGATCCGAACGAATTTGTTGTTTCACCAGGTGAGTCACTCGGCGCACCTTTCACACTGCATCCATCACTCTACGTTTCGTTCGACGTCGTTGACGAACAAGGGCGGCCGATTCCCAAGGCGATCGTTTCGGCCAACGCGAATACCGCCAGATCGTCGTTCGGGGTCGAACGGACAACCAGCAATCTCGACGGTCACGTCGAACTGTTCAACTATGAGATGACGCCCTTCATTGAAGGCGTTGGCGAAACAAAGGGGCGCATTTTCATCGAACATCCTGATTATCTGAGCCACACGATCGACGACGTTTACAACATTCCTGAAAACGAACGCAGGCGGATCCAGGTCGTGCTGCGAGCCGGAACGCGGGCAGCGGGCCAAGTGGTCGACGCGGCTGGGATCCCTGTCGAGAACGCGATGGTGAAAATCGAAGGTGGCGAGCGCAAGGCCTGCCTGACAGACGCAACAGGTCGGTTCGACCTGAAGGGACTCGCCGACGACCAACAATTGACGATATCGGTCTTGGCCAAAGAGATCGATCAGAAAACGTCGATGAAGGCGAACCTCAACCAGGACTTGAGCAACCTAAAGCTGCAGTTGGAGCCGATCGAGCTTCCCAAGACTCCGAAGATCTACACGGTCTTGGGGATGCAATTGACGGATCTGAGCCCGGATTATCGGACGGGATACAATCTGTTCATTCCAGCAGGAGCCCTGATCCTGAATCCTGGAACAGATTCAGAGCGATTGAAAATCGGAAACCTCGAAAAGACTTTTGTTTTCTGGTGTGTCGGCAATACCGATGTCAGTTCGGTGAAGCAATTCGTCAGTCAGATTCTGAAGGAAGTCGGAGACTCCGACAGTGACGAACATTTCATCCGCGTCGTCTATAGCCTAAGCATCGTCGATTTCGATGGCACGAACACCCAATACGTCAAGCTCACCAAAAACGACATCGCTCATTTGAAAGCAGTGCAGGCCGAGATCGAGAAAGAATGACGGGCGAATCTGAGGGATATGCTTCGGGTGGAGATTTCTCGTACGCAAATGAGAAAGGCCACCCTTCGGTGTCCTTCCGTTCGACCTCGTCAGCGTGTGAATCGTGATTCCCCATTGGCAGGATGTGAGGTGAGACCTTCGGACAATCACGTCCGGGCGGACCTTCACAACGTATCCTCGAAATTCACCCTCGGTAACGAGGTCGCCTTGTGATATTGCTGGTTCAGAGCCGCACCTCCTTTGTGAGAGAACTCCTCACATGGTCGGATGGCGAGTCCGATCCAATCATCCCTGATCGGCTTCTGATTGCTCCCTCCATTATTTCCTACGAAATCCTGGTATTGATTGTTGGTAAAAACACAAAAATCGACGCGAAATTTTCGCGACGAGCCGGTCGTCTGTGGCGTGATATTTTTCCATTCCGATTCACAAACGGGATTGACGACTTTGAGGGATGCCCTGAAATGAACGCCATCACGCGGATGACATTTCGCACCACACTGGCCGTCGTGATATTTCTTGCTTTGGAGCTGTTTGGATTCGTGGGGATCCACGAAATCCGAGTTGTGAACAATAACCCTTTCACGAATCCCGCCACGGTGTTTCGGATCGCGGACCATCAGATTGAATTCGCAGACGGCCGAATTCTAAAACTCGAGTACCCGCTGGACGCCGAATTCCAAACCATGATCAAGAACTCAGAAAATGAGGTCGGTCTCGAACCAGCATCACCGGAGTCACAGTCGATCATGCTCTGCGTTCGCCGCCTCGAAACGAACTGCCAACTAGGCCGCCCCAGCTTAGTCCTTCCGCTGATTGTCCACGACCGTCCCAAATTCGCAAAGAAATTCATCGCCTGGGGCAACCTGGAAACGCAACAGTAATTCGCATTGAAATCGGTAGCGAACGGCGTTTCTATGGATTCGTCACAATCAACGCCTGATAGGCTCCGTCTGCGGGTTGGCCGGGGAGGAAGGTTTGTTCTTCCACTAATTTGGCGTTGGGGAAGGACTCCAGGACGCGGCGGACGAGGTTTTCGTTTTCGTCGGGTTCGATGCTGCAGGTCGAATAGACCAGGCGGCCGCCGGAAGTCAGGCGTTCCAGGGACCAGCCGAGGAGGTTGGCTTGCACGCGATTCAGCTCGCGAACTCCGTCGGGGGTGATGCGCCAACGGGCTTCGGGGCGTTTGGCCAAGACACCCGTGTTGGAACAGGGAACGTCGACCAAGATCGCGTCGAAGGGACCGGTCGGCAGGCGAAAACCTTGTTCGTCGACCAGTTGCGAACGAATGATCGTGGCGCCCAGACGCTGGGCGTTTTCGTGCACGATTTCCAAGCGGTCCGACCGGATGTCGGTCGCGAGAATGTGGCCCTCGTTTTTCATCAAGGCCGCCAGATGGCAGGTCTTGCCACCCGGAGCGGCGCAGACGTCCCACACACGCTGACCCGGTTGTGGTGCGAGGCGCACGGCGGCACGGCTGGCGGAGAAGTCTTGAATGACAAACTTGCCTTCCACAAAGCCGGGCAGCGCTTCGACCCGCGTGGTGCCCTCGATCACGAAGGACTCGGTGCCCTCCAGCGGCTGAATTGTGATCCCGGCCGCCTGGAAGTCGGCGACCACTTCGTCGTAACTGGAACGCAACGTGTTTGGACGAGCCATCAGCGGTGAGGGGCTATTGAACCAGGCTCCCATTCGAAACAGTTCTTCAGGCTTGAATCGTTTGACCCAGCGTTCTGTCAGCCAGAGCGGAAGACTGAACGCACCGGCCAGATACGCGGGCAGGTCAGACTCGGGCTCGAAAAAGACGGGCTTGTTCAAGATCCGGTGGCGGTCGACGCTGACGGGGACCGCCGAGGCCGACGGGGTCGTCTGGAACTGGTCCGTCGCCAGGCGCGTGGCCCCTCGCAAGACCCCGTTGACGAAGCCGCTCCATCGCATCCGACCGGCTCGTTTGCAGAGTTCGACGGTTTCATGCACGGCGGCGTGCGACGGAATGCCGTCGAGCATGACGATCTGATAGACCCCAAGTCTTAAGATGGTCCAGAGCGAGACTTCGACCTGATCCGCGGGGCGGGCGACGAGTGTCTTGAGAATTGCGTCGAGCGTTCCCTGACGGCGGACGACGCCGCAGGCGAGTTCCGTGGCCAGACCGCGTTCCGAAGCGGGAAGCGCCGACTCGCGAAAGAGCTGATCGAGCAGATCGCCCACCCACATGCCGGTGACTCGATGTTTTTCGAGCACACGCAGGGCGGCCTCGCGGGCGGATCGGACCGTGAGGGACAGTGGTTCATCAGCGGGACTAGGTTGCAGCGGGGCCATTCGGTTTCCTGAAAGTTTCAGGATGAGCATGACATGGTTCGAAGAAAAAGTCCAAGATGTCCGTAACTCGGTCCAATTGGGCACACATTTCGGTTATACTGCCGTCTTCGCAAGAATCAGCACGGTGCGAACCGCAGCGATGGTGAGCACAAGGATGGAGGTAATATCATGGCAAAGCAGTGGTTAAAGCGATTGACCGTCGAGCAGGCCGAGGCCGACAACGTGATGGAAGGTCAGGGACAATCTGTTCCGTTCGGAACGAAGAATTCCGAGTGGGTCCGTTTGGTCTCGAAGATTCGCGCCGGCGACCAGTTGTACGCCTACCGTGAATCGCCTCCTCGACACAGTCGAGCGTTCAAATATGCGACGCCAACAGAAGGTGTGGCACTCGTTCGCGATGGCGATGTGGTGGCTCAAGTGGCGACCCTCGGCGGACGTTAACGCCATTTAGAGCGTAGGAGGGCGGAAGTCGAACAGGTTGACTTTCGCCTCACATACCGAGACGACGACGTTGAAACGCCGACATCCCTGTCGGTGCCGATTGCTGTTGCCGTCTCATCAGAGTCGATAGCCAAGTCTCAACCGCTGGACTCGGCTTTCGGCTCGTGTGCCATCCGCCCGGCTAGAATTTCTTGATTGCCAAATATTGAGAAGTCGTTTGGGCGGAGCCATTGGCACATTGAGAATCCGGTTTGATTGCAATTGTTCCGCCTGATTTGCCGCCTTGAGTCCCCACCCATTCGTGCACACTGGCGTCGCCAGTGGTTCGCTACTCGTTGCGTTAATTCGCTCACGGTGACCTTGAGGGTATTCGTGTTTTGACGCGGGCGACGGCCACGCTCGATTGCGAGTTCCGGGTCAATGAATCCGAAATGAGAGAATGCGACGACGACGAGTCGAAGGTCTTGCCCTTTCTACGATTCGAACGAAACGACCATGTCTTTACTGCTTGTTCGTAACGGTACCATCTATGACCCTCGTCATGGGGTTGATGGCGTTCAACGCGATCTGTGGATTTCAGGGGGGCGAATTATTGAGGCCCCGGCGGATACGTCGATTAAACCCGATCGCGTGATTGACGCAACCGGAATGGTTGTGATGGCGGGTGGTGTGGACATGCACTGCCACATTGCGGGGCCCAAGGTCAATTCAGCTCGCAAGATGCTGCCCGGCGATCGACGTCGGGCGAAGCCCTATCGACGCACCGCAATCGCTCGTTCGGGAACCATTGGCAGTGTGCCGAGTACGTTCGCGACCGGATATCTGTACGCGGGACTTGGATATACCACCGCCTTCGATGCCGCGATTCCACCACTGGCCGCTCGCCACGCGCACGAGGAATTCGCCGATACACCGCAGCTCGACAAGGGGTTTCTGGTCCTGGCGGGGAACAACCACTACGTCATGCAGCAATTGCGGAATGCCGAACCGCAGCTGGTGAAGGCGTATCTGGGTTGGTTGTTGAATGCGACCAAAGGGTATGGCATCAAGGTTGTGAATCCGGGCGGCGTCGAGAACTGGAAGTGCCGCGCAAACGGAAACGTGAAAACGCTGGACGACACCGTCGATGGATTTCACATCCGGCCGCGTGACATCTTGCGGGGTGTCGCCACCGCCGTCGATGAACTGGGGCTGCCGCATTCGGTGCACATTCACTGCAACAACCTGGGCCTGCCCGGGAACTGGTCTACGACACTGGAGACGATGCGGGCGCTCGAAGGGCAGCGAGGGCATCTGACACATATTCAATTCCACAGCTATGGCGGCGACCCTGACGATCAATCGACGTTTCGGTCCGAGGTTCCTCAACTGGCCGACTATGTGAACAGTCATTCGAACCTGACAGTTGACGTGGGACAGGTCATGTTCGGCGAAACGGTATCGATGACGGGCGACGGACCTCTGGGTTACTACCTGCACAAGGTCACCGGCCGCAAGTGGTTCAGCGGTGATATCGAGCAGGAGGCGGGCTGCGGAATTGTTCCGATCACCTACAAAGAAAAAAGCTTTGTTCACGCGTTGCAGTGGGCCGTGGGGCTGGAATGGTATCTGTTGGTCGACGACCCGTGGCGGATTGCGATGAGCACCGATCATCCGAACGGGGCGTCGTTCCTGGCCTATCCACAAATCATTGCGTTACTAATGGACCGCACACGACGTCAGGACGTATTGAATCGCCTGCCAGCACGGATCAGGGATGCGACCGTCCTGGGACAGCTTGAACGACAGTATTCGCTGTACGAAATCGCAATTATCACGCGCGCGGCCCCGGCGAAGATGCTGGGTTTGACTCGCAAGGGACACCTTGGACCGGGTGCCGACGCCGACATCACGATCTATACACCGGACGCCGACTATGAGCGGATGTTTGAACTGCCGCGATACGTGCTGAAGGCGGGCGAAATTCTGATTGAACAGGGTGAGATGAGAAAAAGCGTCGAGGGAACGACTCTTCAGACGGCACCAGACTTCGACGCAGGTGCCCTGCCCTCGATTCGGGAATGGTTTGATTCCCGGTACTCGATCCAGTTCCGGAACTATTCGATCGATGCCGATGAATATGCCGAGACGGTCGTGGAGCCAACGATCAGTGGGGCATGAGCCAACGCCAGCCTGCGTTCTCACAATTAGTCGAATCGGATCAAGAGCCACGCGAGGGCGACGGCGACGAAATAGACGATGATTCCAGCCCAAAGCACGTCACTCAGAAAATGTCCTCCTTGGAGGACGCGGGTGACTCCCATCGCCAACCCATAGCTCAGGCCGCCGAGCAGCCAGTAGCGACGCATACGCGTCTGCTTCGGGTTGATGATGAACGCGGGTCCCATCAGGAAGAACGCGATCGAAGCATGGCCAGAGGGGAACGACGAGTTCGGCAAATCGTACGTCGACCAGTCACCGACCAAGTGAAAGGCGAATTCGCCGCCGAAATCCTGGCATTGCAAGGGGCGCGGTCGGCCCCACATCATTTTCAGGCCGGTGTTCACCAGCAGCCCCGGTCCAATGGCCAGGAGCAACAACAGGAACAGCCCGCCGCGACGCAGCGTTTGCAGACGCGTGACATCGGCGTCCCGCCAGATCCAGCGGCCGCAGATCAGAGCCAGGGCTCCGACCGTTCCGACAAGAAGCGGTGGAAAGATGCCGTAGCGATAGAACGACAGTAACGGTTCGGCACGCTGTAACGTCCAAATATTGTCTGCGGCATTGTAGGTGAGGGCCGCAATTTTCCGATCGAGGTCGTAGGTGCGAATCATCACGCTGAACAGGAGAGCGCCGATTAATGGAATCCAGATCGGCCAGCGCGGCTGACGCAGTTGGCCATCGGCTTGTCGTTCCTTCACACAATCGGCCTGTCCGATGGGCGACACGATCGAGTTCGCATCCGGATCAAACAGCGATAGATTCGATTCGTCCGGGAGCGTGGGTGAGGACTTCGAATCGTGATTCGAAAACTCCCGCGGCAACGCGCTCACAACAGACTCCTTTAGGTCACGGCCTGATTCAGGCTACAGGTGATTTCTCAAGTTCGGATGACGCCCGACAGCCAGGCCGACAGTGCCCCGCCAATGACAACGGGCCCCCACGCGGCGAGATCCGGAGGGATGACGTGCCCCGCTCCAAGGGACTGAAAGCCCTGGGTAATTCCAAACACGGCGGCCAGGATAAATCCACAGAGAGACGAATCGGCAACCAGACCGGGACTCTCACGGCGAACCATCAGGGGGATCGTCAACAGAATCGCGATCACGTTCATGGCGGGCTGCATGAAACGCGAGTGGAGATACAGGACCAGGCGATGGACAGACACCATCCCGAAGGCGGGACAGCGAATGCGTGCGAGGAGCTCTGGCGTCGACAACGACGTGAAGCTGGAGCTGCGTTGAAACAGTTGATCACAGGTGATCGCAGAGACGACGAACACACTCGTCCCGTTCTTCTGGATCTTCACCAGCTCATGCCCTTTTTTCGTCAGCGTCGCCGCCAATTCATCGAGCGGCGGTTCGGACACGTTTTGGAGCATCCACCCTGATGGCTGCCGTCCCTTGGCAGGCCGAAACACGGCTTTTTCCGCTTTCAAATCGATCAGCTCTTTGGCGAGCATCGGCGGCGGCAACACGAACGCGGGTTTGCTGATCGTTCGCTCGGCCACGTTCACCCGATCGCCATCAATACAAATGCGCGTCACGTGATCGGTGAGGGATTCGACTTCCGACTGCGAGGGATCATTGCGATGCCGCAGTTCGTGCTCGAGAAAAGCGACTTGAGGGACAAGCACTTCCTGATTGAAGATCAGGACGGCATTGAAGGCGATCGCGGCCAGAATCATCGGCCGCAGAATGCGATACATCGGAATCCCTGCCGCGAGCAGCGGATGCAACTCTCCACTGCGTTGCAGGACGATCAACACGGTCATGACCGAGATCACGACCAGCGCTGGCCCGGCCTTGTCGATGAACATCACCGAGCGATAGCCGTTCAACGTGACAATCAGCCACATCAAACTGAGCGTGCCGTTGTCGCCGTTGAGCGCGAACATTTCATCGAGGTTTTCGAATAGATCGATGATGACGACCAGACCAAACATCGCCACGAAGCACACGCCGAACGTGTGGAGAAAACTTCGCAACAGATAGCGGTCGTATGTCATAACGCTTCAGAGAAGAACCAATTCCGTTTCGGCGCAGGCAAAAAGAACGGCCCGAACTTCGCGCAATGCGATTTTCGGATTCGGCGGGATTACAGGGGAAAGGGCAAACCGGGTCAAGACGGGTCCTAACTCACGACACAACGTGCTTACACACATCAGGTTGCGAGTTCAATCCAATCTCCCAAGTGCAGCGTTGCGGGGACCTGATCGAGGCGGCGAGTGTTGGTGCAGAGGCGATAGAAGTGATCGAAACGGTCGCGCGCCGCCCATGCGGGAAGAGTTTGCTCACGCAGCTTGCGGAACTGTTGCGAGAAACCAGCGGGACCGACAGTTCCGGTTATGGGATCGCGAGTGGGAACGACGCAGCGCTGGCACGGGTTCGTTCCGCCGAGTAAGGCCGAGCCAATCCGGAACGGCTTTGGTTGAGAGTCGGCACCAAAGAGGTGGTCTTCCCAGAACGGTTCGACTCCATCAATTTCGATGTTCGCCCGAAACCGCCCACGGACTTCCTCGACCGTCATTCCGGGAAACCAATCGGCGACCGTTTTCAAGGTAGCGGTGCTGACGATCGTCGGCCCAGACGCGTCCAAGTCGTCGGGAAAACCAGTTTCGTCATTCTCGACGATCGACACTTCGAGCGAGAAGAAGTCGCTCAGCCAATCCGATAACGGCTTTCCATCGCGATCCAGATTTCCGGCGAGAGACTGTGGTTCGCCCCGGCGTCCGACACGGTAGTCACGCGCCAGTGGATCAACGGAGAGGGCAAGTTGGTGCATCAGGGGCGTGCGTTTACCATTGATGAATTTCCCCGCAGGGTCGACCAAGGCAAACTGACGGTCATGACGCAATCCGCCATTCGGCAGAAGCTCAACCTGGGTATGATCGACACCGTCACACGACTTGACAGGGTAGACGGTCAGTCTCGCAATCGATGGCATACGACGTCTTCACCTTTCTTCCATAGTTCGCGTGATGGCGAATCATGAAACGAACGAAAATCACGAGCGTTTGTGACGAACGCCAATTGGAATGCAGTTCAGGATGCGGTGCGGATGCAATTTAGTAGCAGGCGTTCGAAATCATCCCAGTCAAAGTGAGGCTGATCCAGAATAATTTCCAATCGGCTGTCGCGCCGATACGGGATCGCACCGCAGGTCAGTTCGCCGCCGACTCGATTGAACAAGAGCCATTCATTTCCCACGTTGAAGACGCCCTTCAGTCGATGGACGTCAAAGCTGCCATTGAACAGTTCGAACAGATCCACTTTCCGGAAAGCATCCAAAGGGGAAAAGATCCAACCGCACGCGGCGCGGCCCATCTGATTGCTTTCTTTCCGCAGAGGATGACGGGGCAGGACGAGCGAAACGGTCGACGCCGTCGACCGATGTGCGTGCGGCGAATCGATTGGATGAGCTTCAGGAAACAGCGGCGTCCTTTCGGGCGTGACGTCGGCGTCGAGCAGGGTTAGGTCCAGCACACCTTGCGAGGTCGTGACGATCTGCGATTTCGGTGGGAACAGATGCTTCAAATGAGCGAGGAACGGATCTAGCACGGCAGGATCGGTGCGATCCATCTTGTTGACGACGACGACGTCGGCCATGTGCAGTTGATCGCGGAAGACATCGACGTTGGTCACGCGAGGATTGGCATAGTCGGCGGCGTCGGCCAGGCAAATCGTCGCGCGAAGATCAAGCACGCCGCGAAACCAGGGACCACGCAGGGTATCGAGCACTTTTGCGGGATGGCCCAGCCCTGTCGGTTCAATCAGAATTCGATCGGGACTTGTCTGACGAATCAGTTCCATCAAAGAAAACTCAATGGGAGAATCCGACGCGCAGCAGAAGCAGCCACCCGCGATTTCGCTGACGGCGATCCCTTCGGCCCCCGCCGATTCAATGATCGCTCCGTCGATCCCCACTTCACCGAATTCATTGACCAGCACCGCCCAACGCTCGTGCGGCGGTTTTTGTCCGATCAGGTGGCGGATCGAGGTTGTCTTTCCGACGCCCAGAAATCCGGTGATCAAATTCGTGGGAATCCGTGCGCGTTCCGTCATGATTCCGCCTGTGTCGTGGGACATTGCGATCGGTATAGGTGTTTTATCTGCGATCAACCGATTCTACACCGCGGTCCCCGGTTTCTGTCCGACATACAACGTGGCGATGCCGAATGTCAGCGGCGTGAACGTGACGTTGATCAGACCGCAGGCGGTCAACTTGTCAGCGAGCGCCTTTCCATAGGGGAACTCGGACACCGACGCGGGCAGATAGTCGTATGCCGACTGTTTGTTCTTTGCGAGCAACTGGCCGATTCGCGGCAGCACGTATTTGAAGTAGTTGCGATAGACGACGTTGAACAGGGGATTGGTGGGCATCGAGAACTCCAGAATGGCGACTCGGCCACCTGGTTGGGAGACGCGCATCATCTCTTTGATCCCCAGTTCGGTATTCGTGACGTTTCGCAGCCCGAAGGCCACAGACACGATCTGGAACTGGTCTGCCTCAAAGGGAAGGTGCTGCGTGTCGGCTTCTTGAAAGGTCAGCGATGCGGCACCATCGGCAATTTTCTTCCCCATCTGTCGATCGCGTTTTCCTTCGGCGAGTCGCAGCATTTCGGGAGTGAAATCGGTCGCCATCACCGGGATTTGCCCGCGGCCCGCGTTCCAATAGGCGATGGCCAAATCGCCCGTGCCGGTACAGACATCCAGGATTGGTGCCGTTCCCTTGGGGGCCACCGCGCGAATCGTCCGCCAGCGCCAGTAGTAGTCGACACCACCGGACAGCAGATGATTCATCAGATCGTAACGTCCCGAGATTTCACCAAACATCTGGCGAACACGGGCTTCAGACTTATCAACAGTAACAGACATAACTCACTTCAGTGATTCGCGGGATTTTGGAAAGGATCTCTGGCGACCAACCATTTCAGCCGAGCCATGAATGGTAGCAGCCGCGGCACCCTGGCGTCATTCGTTCGCAATTGTGGAGGGCCGCCGTTCGAGATTGAATTCGGACCAGCGTTCGCGAACGCGGGCGGCGATTTCGCTCGACATCACCAGCGGCTCGGGCCACGGTTCGCCACGTTCTGCGGGCAGTTTCCGTGTCGCATCAATGCCGACACGCCCCGCCAGAGACGTCGGCAACCGAGTATAGTCGTCGTCGCGAGCTCGGCCATCCGACGCAATAAAATCGGACGATGGACAGGCGTTCGTCCCCACCGCCAGCCAAACACCGTCGTCGTCGTGCACGTCGACATCTGCATCGACGATCACGATGATCTTGGTTTGCTCGAACAGTTCGAGGCCCCAAAGGGCATGGAGCACTCGTCGCGCCTGATGTGCTGCCGATTTGTGAATGCTGACAAACAACAGGTTGCGACCGGCCGAGGCGAGTGGCTGATTGATGTCATGGATCTCGGGCAGCAAACGCTTGATCATTGGCAACTGGATACGATCCCGCGCCAACGTGAGCCACGAATCTTCGCTGGGCGGCGGGGCCGTGACGATCGCGGGGAATACCGGGTTCGCCCGATGCGTGACGGCTGTGACCTGAATCAGCGGCAGGGCTCGCGTCACATAGCGACCGTTGCCGCGCGCCACAGTTAAAGGAGTTACCGAGAATGATTTTTCGGCATCGATGTAACCTTCAATCACGATTTCGGAACCGGCGGGGACTTCGAGTTCATTCGTACGGCAGCGAATAACATCTAAACCTGCACCGCGAATCATCCCTGCAAACGCTCGCGAGTCCAGCGGTCCACGCACGCGATGTGTCAGGCTGAGGAGCGGGTCGCCGCCCAGACTGATCGCGACTGGTAAGTTCTGTCGAGAATCGATCGCCGATCTGATCAAGGACGACTGTTGATGGTCTTCGTCGTGCCAGCCCAATTCTTGCTGGCCCGCAACAACGAGCGGGGGCTGGAAGATCACGGTTGCCCCAGTGAGCGGGTCGACCGTGACAAGTTGCCCTGACGTGATCACGGGGTACGGTTCGCCCGGCCAGCAGCGTGGAACGGGCAATTCCCACAGGCTGACATCACGTCCCATCCTCACGACCTGCTGACAGAGTGCGGTCTTGACCGAACGAGGTGCCCATTTGCTGAGACTTCCCCAGTTGGGAACCAGCTTCAACGCATCCAGCCAGCTTGCCGACGAATCGGCTTGAATGCGCCGATCGAGCAGCAAAGACACATCGTCCAGGTGATCCACCCCCAGACAACAACACAACCGACGAGGTCGGCCCAGCAAGTTTGTGACGACTGGGATGGACGCGTTCCGGACATTCTCAAAAAAGAGCGCGGGCCCCCCGTCGGAATTCGACTTGGTCACACGGTCGGTGATTGCCGCCAGCTCAAGCGCCGAATCCACGGGCGCAGCAATCCTCACAAGCTCTTGTTTGTCTTGAAGTTCGGCAAGGAAGTCACCCAATGAGTCGTAGGGCATGATTTTCCAGAGCAGTCGTGCTGTAATCAGGGCTGCGGGGATTATAGCGGCGCCGACGACGACAGTCCGCGCTACCGCCGCACCCGATCGAAATAAACGGGACGGACCATTTCGAGGTGCTGAAAGTCAGGGAATTCTGCACGTTGGCGTCGTCCGTTGCCATGATTTCAACTGTTGATCGGGCTTGCATTACCTACAGCTCAGGATTGTGGCGCGACTTGCGACGGGTCGTCACGCGCGTCAATCCAAACGGAATCGAAGATGGAACTGCGTGAATTGGCAGAGCGAATTTTGCGGAATCCCTCGCTGGAAGTGAAACTCGAACGTGTCCGCGAACCACTGACGGATCTGAATCCAGGTGAACCCGTTCGGATGGTCGAACCGGCGCGAGCCCCGGATTTGGTCTTCGCACCACCGCGCGCGGCCCCTTCGATGCCGCATCCCTCGACGTTTGTGGACCCACGCAAACGGGCGATCGCGCATCACATCCTGGCGAATCACGAACTTCAGGCCCTCGAAGTGATGGCCTGGGTGTTACTCGCGTTTCCCGAGGCCCCGGCTGCGTTTCGACTCGGGCTAGCCAAGGTCATGGCCGACGAACAGCGGCACACCCGCCTGCACGCCGAACAGGGAGCGACGCTGGGAATTCGCTTTGGCGAGCTTCCGGTGAACTGTTATATCTGGAAAAAAGCCCAGCAGTTTCAATCGGTACTCGACTATCTCGCCGGCCTGCCGCTGACATTTGAAGGGCGAAATCTCGATCACACACTGGAGTTTGAAGAGTACTTCCAGACTGCAGGCGACGAGAAAAGCGCCAATATCATGAAGGCCATTCATCATGATGAAATTCATCATGTGGCATTTGGCCTGGAGTGGCTGCAGCGACTGAAGCCGGAAGGGCAGTCCGACTGGGACGCCTACGTCGCGCATCTACACTGGCCACTGCGACCGGACAAGTCGATCGGCGATCGATTTCATCTCGAGCCACGATTGGCGGCAGGCATGTCGCCGGAGTTTATTGAACGACTTCGGGCGGACCAAAAGCAGAGTTAGACGTTTGCCGTTTGGGGTTCGACGCGATCAGGCGCTCAACAGGACTTTGTCGGTCGTCTCGACAAGCAGACGATTGAGGATCATCACGAGTTGCTGCGGCTGCGTGCGCAAGACGTGGCCATCGACCCCACCCATCTCTTGAGAGGACCGGTCGGTTTGGGTCAGTCCGATCACCTTCAGTCCGCGCGACTGACGGCGGTCGGCGATCAGTTGTGCCAGGCTCGCGGACACAGTCTCGCCGATCAGAATCGCGCTGAATTCGTCGGACGGCTCCAGAATTTCCAACGCTTGAGCCGCCGATTCGGCCATGCAAGGTTCAAAACCCGCCGATTGAACGGCCATGCAGATCAAGTGTCGATAGAACAACGACTCTTCGACAATCAAAATGCGATGGGATGGGATCGCGACTGGAGGCACGGGCTCGTACGCGACGGAGACTTCGGACGGCAGATCCGTGAATAGAAACTCGGTGGTCTCGTCGAGATCGATCGTTTCGTTTGAAATCGAAAGGGCCTGGTCTTGGGCCTCACTGGCATCAGCCGTCAATGGCAGCGGTTGCGTGACTGGCAGTGCCGCGAACGAAGGGGGCTCATGAAGTGTTAACGGTTCCGGCGCTGGCATCTCGCTACGTGATCGCTGGGCAATCTGCTCGACCAATTCTCGCGTTGAAGCCGCCAGATGTTCCAAACGCGACGTCGTCGTGACGTAGGGTGTCTGGTCCGCGACCATTCGGACGTGAAGACGATGGCACGTCTCGTCCAGCTGCGCCACGAACTGCTCAAGCATCGTCAGCAGGCCGTCGTCGATGCTGTCTTGTTCGACCGCCTCGCGTTCGACGACCGGTTCGAGATGCGGAACCAATTGGGTCTCGCCAGCCGGCTCGATGCTAAGTTCGAACGGAATCGACGGTGCGTCGGCTTGGACCGGGATCATGTCCGCCACCGGCTGCCAGATCGTCTGGAGCGAGAACCGTTCAAGCTTGCGGACGCCTTCGGCGTCGGGAATCTCGGGTTCTTCGCGTGTCGCTTCCAACCCCAGCAACACCTCTTGGAGGGAACTGACATTCGTGGTGAGAATGTCTTTCAGTTCTTCCGCCGAGAACACGAGACTGCGGGAACAGAATCGTTCCAAAAGCTGTTCGAGTCCCACGCAAATGCGCGAGACTCGTTTGAGCTTCAGATCGTCGGACATCGACCACAACCGCTGAAGGCCGTCGATGAGTTCGATGACCGACTCACGACCGTTCGTCATGGCGGGAAACGCAGACAACCACTGATGGAAACGGCCGACGAGAACCCAGCCATCGTCCAAGAGAAACTCGACGCGAGCCTGGTCCATCAATGCTCTACTCCCGGCCAGCGCTTGCTGGCATCCATGAAACCAGGTGCGTTTCGGCTGATTTTGCCGATTGAATCAATTACGCAGACTGGTCGTACTCGGGATATCGGCCGACTGTTGTCCGAAAATTGAGTGCGAGTCACCAGCGAGCGCGACAGAAAGAATCCGCCGCGCTGACGGTCAGGGAACAGGCTGGCGATGTCGCCCAAATGCCTGATGAACGGCTGTACGCGGACGATGCCCTGCTGCGGCGCCGGTAACCGTTCATTCCACCACCCGTTCATTCCACCACCCGTTCAGTCAATCTTGCGACCGGAGAGTATTGAAGGTGCGATCGCCCGCATCCCCCAGGCCCGGCACGATGAACTTTTGGGCATTGAGTTCGGGATCAATGGCACAGACAAAGATCTGTACGTCGGGAAAGTGAGACAACACAACGTCGATTCCCTCGCGCGAGGCAATCACGCATAGGAGCTTTGTCGTTGGCAATCCCCACTTCTGCAGTGCTTCGAGTGCCAAGATGGCCGAGCCACCCGTCGCCAGCATCGGATCGAGCACGATCCCGACGTCGACCGGCTGCGACTTGGGAATCTTGCAGTAGTACTCCACCGGTTCCGCTGTCCGTTCGTCGCGGTACATCCCCACATGCCAGACTTCGGCTGTGGGAATCAGGTCCAGGATCGGATCAACCATTCCCAGCCCCGCACGCAGAATCGGCACCAAACCCACACGATGCCTCAAGACTTGACCCGTCATTGAGACCAGTGGCGTCTGGACGACGGAATCCATCAAAACCAGATCCGATGTCGCTTCATAGGCGAGCAGCGAGGCCAGCCGTCGCATCGACGCACGGAATTCCTCGGGCGACGAATCTCGATCGCGCAAGCGCGACAAATGGTGCTGGACGAGCGGATGACCGATTTCGACGACATGAGCCATGCGACGTTCTCCTCAGTCAGATTCAATCCGTCCGACGCGGACGATGCCATCGGTCAGGCCAGCGGCATAGGCGATAAATCGTTTGTCGGCTGCCGGGATCGACGCACGAAGACGACCCGAGAGGGAACCTGGTTGTGGGTTGGTACGAAGTTCGCGCAGATAGTCGGTCAGCACGATTCGCGTATCATCGCTGTGATTGAGCATGAAGTGAACCCACGCCCACGACTCTTGATAGTCGGCCTTGTGCATCTGGTCGACGGTTTCAAGACTCTCGAGGCGATCGATGTCGGGCGTCCAGCCGGATGCCAGTCCCGCCGCCAGGTTCATCGCGTATTCGCGGTTCATGCCGGGAGGCTGAGTGGTCACTTCAAAGTATTCCGCAAGCCCTTCGTCCAGCCACAGCGGGACATCTTTGAGCGTCGCGTGCAACACACCGTGCGTGAATTCGTGCCGCATATCTTCCTGAATGCGATCACCCCAATACGTGTAGACGGCGAGTTCTCGCGCGCTTCCGACGAAATAGGCGCGTCGTGGGGGCAGCATCGGATAGCGCGTTTGAAAGTAGTTCGCGTAGCGCTGTTCGTCCGCAAACAAGTACACGATGACGGGCTGCTTCTGAACGGGCAGTCCCAAGGTAATGAGGATCTCTTCCCGCAGATTCTCAAGATTCTTCAGCAGCTCGTGCTGGCGTCCGAGCTTGACGTCGCTTTGAATGACGAGATGTTCTTGATCGATTGTGTACTTCGCGGGTAACCCCACCATCGGTTTGGGGGCACGGCAACCGAGCAGGCCGAGCGTGCAGATCCAGATCGCTGAAAGAACAAGGACGCAGCGCGGCCACGACCGGCACAGGCGACTGTGTGCCGCCGTCCTGTCTTCCGTGACAGTGGATGTAGGACGCTCCGTCATACTTACGACCAGACTACTCGCGCTTGCTCGTCAATCAGGGTGGCGGATTCTTTTGATGCTCACGGTCTCGCGTGTGCGGCTCGCCTGGCTCTCAGGCACACGGGTGCACAGCCGGACGGTCGCTCATGACGGAGTGGGATCCCGATGGCGCGCACCTTCCAGGACGCCTCCCAAAATTCCCAAATCCGTCACGGCAAATTGTCGCAGAATCCCCCAGCCCCGCCAATATGTCTCTTATCTCATCGCCGTAAGGTCAGAAACATAAGTGGGTTCCGTACGATTTAGCAGTGACGCGGCGAAGTGAGGTTTTGGAGGGGTGACCTCAGCGGCGTGGAACCGCCAGTCGCCCGACGGAGCCAGCGGAACATAGGCCGATCCGGGTTGCTGCCAATCCAGCGGATGCGATTGCTCCATCTCGAGTTCCCCAGTGGCGAACTCCTCGGCGGTGGGCAGGGCTGGCAATGCGTCGCTGCTGATGGTCTGGGCGGGCGCGACCAATTCACCACAGCGACGGGCGCAATCGTCCAAAAGTTCACGGTCACGGCGCGCCATCTCGTCAAGGACGACGGGGTGCCACGTCGACTTTCGGCCGTCCATCGTGACGTAATGCTGGCGCGCCCATTGGCGAAGCCGCAGTTCGCGAACGAGATCGATTCCGGAAAATCCACTGTTTGGCATGAGCATCCTCCGGTTGCGCGACGAGAATTCGGCAGAAGCCGCCGATTTTGAATCGACTTGGCCCCGAAACCAAATCCAACGGAATTCTTCGTTTTTCTTCACCGCGGTCACTTTGGCGTCGCCGGGACGACCTGTCACGAAAGGGGCGCGTTTCGTGTCCAGTGAACGGTGATCATGCTTCCCGGATGTAACGACGACGCAATGTCTGCCAGATCGATCGATGTCCGTCGCCTACCGCGCCGTGATTAGCTCCCGCAGGCTGCAGGAACGCGAACGAAATCACCACAAGTAATGCCGCAACCGCCAGTAGCGTCAGACGCAATGAACTGTCACTCGCGAACATTTGAACGGCAGGTTCGTACCACTTCTGCAAGACCTCTGCGGGCGGCGGTGTTCCTTTATGATTTCGCGCGTCCAGCTCCAGTCCCACATCGACCGGAATCACTTCCTCCCCAGGCCGGACCGCATCGAACTCCACCCGTGCCAGTTCCGCAGCGAAGTCTTTGTCGCGGCGAATGGCTTCGATGACTTTCTCGATCTTGCCCGCCTGCTGTTCGTAGTGCACCAGCCGCAATTGATTCGAATCAAACTGATTACGGAGCTGCAGATACGTCAAGTACTTGGGGGCGAGTCCGACGATGGCGAACAGTGCGGCCGAGCAGAGCAGACAGAGCCAAAACGCAAGCGACACCGCGAGACCTGAAAGCGTCTCGGGTGGATCTTCAGAGATCATTTCGTGATGCATAGCCATCGTCATCGTTCGCAGCCATCGACGGGCACTCGGCCGGTTGTCAGTCGTCCCTCATTCGATCTGTATCGAAGGTGGTTCCGACCGACTTGAATGCAACCGAATTGGCAGAGAAAACCGCTACATGCGGCCCAGAATTTGGCTCCGTTTTTCGGCCATTGCGGGCAACTGTTCGATCTTGCAGGAAATTGCCAGTCGAGATAGGTTTCGGCCTCAGGGAGCGATCTCCTGCTGCTCCTACTCCCAGCGTCCCGTCGAACACCTGTTCCAGTGAGATTAAGCCGATGTGGTGCCCATCGTGTCGGGCCGAGGTTGCGGCTGAACTGTCGAGAGACAATCGGCGGATGATGTGTGCGCGTTGCCAGACCGAACTGGGAATCGCTGCCGCAGCCAGTCCGCTGACATCAACGTCTACCCTGAATGCCGAAACCGAACGCGATGCGCGCGAACTGCTCGCGCGCTGGTCGTCTCAAAACATGCTGGAGCCATCCAGTTTGCATTCTTCGTCCAAACATTTCAATAAGTCGGTCGGTCCTGTTGAATCGCAGTTTCAGAAGCCAGATCTGCGATTCGACGCACCACAATCGCTGGTGCCACCGCCATCGCCAAGATCACTGGCAGCATTTATCGAGTCGCGAAACGCGATTGCGGCCCCGGCCCATTCACCACAAGCGGTGGAACCGCGCGAACGTACTCAGCCGGTTGCCGCTGTTCCGCATCAAGAAGCTCCTGCTGCACGTGCTCCAGAAACGCTTGCTTACGAACCGGCTCGACCGGCACCTCGGCCGCCGCGCCCCGCTCCCTCGGAAGTGCCCGTCGCAGGTGGACATGATCAAATGGTCCGAGCGGCGCTCGCACAGCCCGCACGGCAACGTGCGGGCTGGATGTCTATGGCCGGACAGTTGTGCGCCTACTTGGGTGTCGGCCTATTGACCTGCGGCACTGTGCTCGTGATGTGGAGCTACTTTGGCGGTCCCCAGCATTTCATGCCGACCGGCTGGTTAACGGCCGCGGTCGGACAGATGCTGTTGTTTCTGGGTGTCGTGACTCTGATTTCTGGCGGAATGGAACAGACCGTTGCCGAAGTCGCCTGGCGTATCGATCATCTTGCGGAAGAAGTTCATCATTTGAGCCTCGCCATTGATGAACTTGAAGACAGTCACCATCAAGCACGACAGGGAACGCACCACCAGACTGCCGACGATGCGCGCCGGGAAGCGGCATAGCAGTCTGTTGAAATCAGGGGGGCCAGGCACCCCAGCGTTCACCATGTCACCCCGTTTTTCAATCTGACACGAGCCAGTCCCTGTCAATCCAACAGGCGGCGGCGGCAGTGATGTTCGGGCATCGTTCATCCGCCAAGTTGAACACAAACAGCCGCGGTGGTGGCGGCCATTGGTGCTCGATCGGCGCGGACTTCAACCCACGCTGACGTGAAAGATCTCGATGGCTCCGTCCTCACCGAAGATGGCGAACTCTCCGAGGTTATCGGTCGGCGTGACGGCGATGGGAGTGATCGAGATTCCACATTCGCCGATCAGCACGGGGCGTGAGTCCACGATCACATACGCTTGAACTTCGCCCTGGCCAACAAGCACGAATTTCTGGCCGTGCAGGAACGTGGCACGCGGCGATTCGAGGTTCTGTCCGACCGGAATGCGGACGTCGTGATCGTCATCGTCGATCAGACGGGCTCCTGTTTCGAACAATGCCAGCAACCAGGCGCCCTCACTCGGTTTCGATCCCATCAAACCTTGGATGTAGGAATCGACTGACGCGATTTGAAATTCAACGTCATCCGATCGCTGCATCACGCTCATTTTTGGCCGAACAAGGTATTCACCGATGCTGAATCGGACGCGTCTACCACGGGCATGCAGGTGGGCGAGCCATCGTTCCGGGTCAGTCCCATCGAACGGAATCTTCAGATCTTTCACAAGCCAGGGTTCGCCGTTGGCACTGAAGCCGGACAGCACAAACGTGCCGAGGCTTTCACGAAGGCTCCAACCAACGCCGCCTTCATCAAGGGCCGCCGCAACCGTCGACGGAGTCATCCAAGCGGGTGAACCAACTTTCATGGCAGGGCTGAGCGGTCCCAATCCTGCGGGAAGACCTCGCTTTTCGAGAGGTTCAACTCCGATGGCGTGCACAATCGGATCGCCCGCGTCGCCGGGAAACGGTTCGAGAATCAGGCGTCGTGCGTCGCTGACTCCGGCCCAAAACGCACGTTGATTTTGATGTGTGGTCGATTCCCATTCCAAACGTTGCAGAACGAGCGAGTTGGGCGAGAAGCCAGCCACGTAGACTGACTTTCCGGTGGCCTTCGCAATCCGCCATTTCACATCGTCGAGCGAAATCAGAAACGACCTGACTCGGCGAATTCCCCTCGCCTGCCTGACAGGAACTCGTCTTGCCGATTGCTGGCGCGCGTTGAGATAGCGCGTGCAGTCACGGGCCAGCAGTCGATCGTGGGGTCCCAACTTTCGAATCGACTTGAGTAATTCTCCGGCGTCTTTCATGTTGGCTTTGCGCAGCAAACTCGCAGCGACGATCTGGACCGCGTCGACGGCTTCAGTGCGGACCAGACGATCGGGGTACTCGCCGCTGACTCGGGCCAGCCCTTCCGCAATCATGAGCGCCGTCTGGCGGCTGGCCGATCCCTGCTTATATTCCTGAATGCGCTCCGCGGCCTCGCGATGACGGGAATGGTGCCCCAATAACCGAAAGGTCTCGTCGAAGCACCACATCGCGGCGCTGGAATGAGGCCAGCCCTGGGACAGTGCCAGCAGCGCAGCGTCGGTGTCGTGCAGCTTGTCGTGCAAGACTCGACTGGCATTGCGGAAATCGCTGTTCGCAATGAGTTGATCGGCCCAGGACCGCAGCAATTGCTCGGCTTCGTCGCGTCGATCAAGTCGAATGTAAAGATCCGCCGCCTGCTCGAACAAACCTTGCTCGATGTACAATCGAGTGGCTTCGTCGATCAGTCCTGCTCGTTCAAAACAGCGGGCCGCCTCAGTTGGCCGGTTCAATCGATCGCGATACAGCAGTGCCGCTTCTTTGAAGTGCTGTCCGGACTCAAGGGCTCCGGCGGCAGACACCAGATCCCCCAAGAGCTGGGCAAAAATGTATGCCGCCCGTCGATGCCGCCCCAGACGGATTTCACGCGCGGCCAATTCACGGTACTGCTGGATGAGCTGAAACTGTCGATCAGCAGGAATGTCCCACAGATCCGCCGGTCCGCCGCGGCCGAGATCCGCCAAGTCAAATCGAAGCGGACGGGCGAAAAGTTGATTTGTCCGTTGTCCTTCACCTCTGGCCGCATCGCCGCCCATTGGCAAGGCAAATTGAAGCCCCCGGTCCGGATCAGATTGCAACAGGTGCATCAGTCGGTCGATCTCATGATTGCGTGAAAGCTGATCCACCAGCGAGGAACCGCCCATCTGTTTCAGGAGATGGCCCGCCGCCGCCCCGACCGCCGCCAATGGTGCCGCGGCCAGCGCAAACGGCGCCGCGAGTCCCATCCCGATCAGGCTCGCCGCTTTGCTGGCCCATGAGGGTCCTCCTGCGCGGGGCTTTGCATCCGTGTTGCCCGAAATGTCCGTGGGTTCAGGCTTCGACGGTTTCGTCTTGCGATTGGTCAGCTTTCTCCAGGCATTGCGAATCCACTGCGTCGCATCATTCATCTTGCCGCCGAAGGGTTCATTCGGCATAGGCGGAAGCTGATCAAACTGCGATGTGCGCGTCCCAATGTCTGAGGCACCTTCGTTCAAAATCTCGTCCGCGGAGGCGACTTCATCCGCTTCAATCGTGATCACACGATGGGGAAACGCGACACCCGGAACGGCTTCATCCCATGCCGCCGTACGCTCTGAGGGAGCGACCAGCAGATCGACGATTCCCAATTGATCGGCCGGTTCGTGACGTACCAGTCCTGCCTGCGGATGCCAGGTGAAATCCCCTTCCGGCCCGCCCAACAAGGCCAAAAGATCGTCATCCGCCATCACGGGATCAAACGCGGCATCGACTGGAACAAACACCCCGCGCGCTCGTTGCGTGTAGGGAATTGCTTTTTTTTGCGAACGCGACAGCCAGTCTGAAAGCGGGGCCTGATGTGACGCAGGACTTCCCGTGTCCACTGTGACCAGGACGCCAATCGCCGTGGTGTCATCGAGCGAACGTGGGATCGCACGGAAACGCAGCGATTCGAGCGGAATGTTCCACCGGCTTAGTTCAGCCAGCCACACATGCGGATCGGGGCCGGGCACAAACCACGCATTGATCGCGCGCTCTGTGAAGTGATTCTCGACGAGTTGAACAGTGAGTTTCATCGATTTACCGCGTGAATGCCGTTACGTCAGTTGTGCCACAAAGGGTTCGAAGATGTTTGTCACGATTTCTTCTGCCGTGATGGAGTTTTCCGCGTCCAGGAAATAGCGAGTTCCATTGGCACGTCTGTCGGATGTCCACACGGCGACATGGGGGGGCGAGAGAACCAGCGAGACCTCGGGAATCGAGCGATCGGAACTTTGCAAGTGGAGAATGCCTCGCGCGTCGAGCCAGGCACGGCTGCCATCATCCCATTTGGCCTCGCCTTGTAACCGATGATTGGGGGACCGATTCATCAATTCGAAATTGCGAGACAACCGCGTCGCCAGGGAACCGTCGACTTCCTGCAGCGAGAGTCGATCGCCGTAAACTTTGAACGACCAAAAATTCCCTCGCTTGCTGACCAGCACAATCTTGTCACCTTGAATCGCGATGGACGTGAATCGACGCATGATGTGAGGTGGTTCCGACACGCGATACGCATCGACTTCTGCCAACGTTGCACCTCGCGCCACCATCGAAAGGGAAAGAGAAGCGACATCGACCAGCGCCAATTCGGATTTCGACGAATGCGTTTGTGTCATGGACACCAACATCCTTCGTCCATCCTCACTGATTTCCATCACCGTGAGCTGCACAGGTGAGGATTTCCACAACTTCGCTTTTGTTTGTTCCGTGACGTCCAAGAGATGCCCCTCCCTATCGATCCCGAACGCGCCGTCATATCCCTGACGATCGAACAGAGTCAGAAGAGGCACGGTCGCGAATTGACCGAGCGGTACAGGCTCGGTGATGATGGAGGTTCCATCAAATGCGATCGCAATGCAGGCATCGCTCTTGCCCGCTGCGGCATCCCAGAAATAGCGGCCGCGCCTCCATTGCAGACTTGGCGAAATCCGCTTTGTCGCAAGTAATTGACGCGTCGTGGGGTCAAATGCTTCGATCAACTCTCGAAACACCAGGAACAGAACGCCTTGATGATACGTCGCACCGCGTGCCTCACGCAGATCGTGTAGCAGGGGCAAGGCCGCCGAAGGTAACGCATGGTGTGTTGCGGTCCCTTCGAGACGATCGATGCTCACGATGTACAATTTCCGCTGAGATTCGCGAAACAGTAGTGCCGACGTGACGCGGCCATGAACACTGCTCCACGAGGTCAGAAGTTTTCCGAAAGGAATCGATTCGTGAATCTGCCGTGCACCGCGCGCGGGGTCGTCGATCAGGACCAGGCGCTGGTCGCGCGATAGCGCCACAATTCCGTATTCACATCTCATCACATCTGAGGAGTGCACCGAGAGCACATACGTTGGTTGCGAGGTCTCGCTTCCCTGTTCTTGTGCGTCATACGCTGCGGGAATGGGGAAACTCCATAAGTTGTCCTTAACCAGACTCTGCTTGTTGATTCCCGGCAGGCGAAACGGGAAGGGATGGACGCGAAAGAGTGCCGGCAAATTGGGATCAACGGTGCTGTCAATCAGATTTCGATCGGACATCGCGGGGGCGTTGAGAATCTGATTCAGATCGAGCTTGAGTGACGTGTGGCACTTCCGGCCGCGCGGACCATGAGAGCAAAGCTGAAATTCCCCCTCGCGATTGACCGTCGCGAGATAGAATCGGGGGCACGTTTCCCCAGCCAGTGCCCGCTGAAACTCGGGATCGTTCAGCACCATTTCGGTGGTCACCAGCACGGCGTCACCAGTAAACTTGGATTGCGAAATCCGCGCAAAGAACTCGGGCAGTGCCCGCCCAGGTTGAACGTCGGGTTCCAGCGCGCCCAGGTGTGCGATCAATCCCTCGCGCGTTGAAAGATCGACAGGGATGATGGACGCTTCCGAGGCTCGATACGCTGACAGCGACGACTGCGGATCGCGCGTTGAAGCCAATGATAGAGCCACAGCGGTGGCGAACACGCGCGGCACGCCCCACATCCGCAGGCCGGAATCGATCAGGACATGACAGCGTTCCGAGGGATGGCCGGGCTGAACTTCGCGGCGTAAATACAGGGCTTCATTCAGTGCCACACGCGTTGCGAGCATCAAATCGTCATGAGCCAACTCGCTGAGCAACATTCGGTCCAGCGTTCCCCGATTCGTCAAATCGGAAACGCCGCCCAACGGCAATTCGTCCGAATCCAGAATCGCTCGTGGCAACTGGACGACGGCGGACAGATTGCGTGCCAGTTGTGACAATCCGCTTAACTCGTCATCCAATACCAGTTCCTGCAAGAGGCTGCGTACCGCCTGTTGCTCGACGACAAAATCAATCAGGGCCGGACCGGGCTCAACATCCAGTCCCGTCTCTTTTCGTAACTTTAAGGCCCGTGCGGTGATCTCCTTGAGCCCGTTCAGTAGTGGACGTAGATTGTGCTGCAGATCAGCGAGAGGGTTCCGATTGTGATTGTAAGGCAACGAAAGCTTGGGAGCGTTCCCCACGAGTTGTTCAGCGAGAATGGCACAGACCATCCGGGCCACTTCGGGATTTGCGACGCGTGGCGCCGACTCGAACACCACCATCGCGAGATCCGCTTTTGCTTTGGGAGATCGAGTCTGATCGTCCGGCAACTGATGAACCGTATCCAGTTTTGCAAACAGTTCCGACCACAATTCCGGGCCGCGATCTTCACCCGGCTCCGTTGCTTTAGCAGGCTGCGACCCTCGCTTGTTCAAGCTCCAGACACAGCGAAAGCATGGCGTACAGATCGGATCATCGCGAACCTGAAGACTGCTTTTTTCGTCAGCACACGTGACTTCGGCACGATGCAAAGTTCCAGGTCAATGCGGTATAGTTGTGGGCATGACACGTACTTTTGGACCACGCTGGATTCTGCTGCTGATGGGGATCGGAACCTGGATCTCCGGTTCGATCACGGCGTCACTCGCTGCCGACGACGACTTGCGACACTGGTCGTTTCGGCCGGTGCGCGCGGTAGCGGCTCCGGCCGTTCGCGACCCTGCCTGGGTTGCGTCACCGATTGATGCGTTTGTGCTCGCGAAACTCGAAGCACACGGTCTACGTCCTTCTCCGGCCGCCGATCGACGGACGCTGATTCGGCGCGCCACGTTCGACCTGACTGGCTTGCCGCCTACTCCTGAGCAGGTCGAGGCGTTCCTTGCGGACACGTCGGCCGGTGCGTTCTCGAAAGTCGTTGAGCGATTGCTGGACTCGACCGCCTACGGCGAACGGTGGGGACGGCATTGGTTGGATGTCGTCCGCTACGCCGATGCACGCGATCTGATTCAACTTCCGGCCGAAAGCGATTTCCGCGAGGCCTGGCGATACCGCGACTGGGTCGTGGCTTCATTCAATCGCGACCTGCCCTATGACCAATTCATCCGGCAGCAAGTGGCCGGGGACTTGATGCAACCGGACGATCCCACACAGATCGATGCCGACGCGCTGGTCGCCACGGGATTGCTCTCGATCGCCGACTTCGTTCCCGGTGATGTCGATAAAGAGCAGATGATTGCCGACTATGTGAACGACCAGATCGATGTCGTCGGACGCGCCATCCTGGGACTGACGATTGCGTGCGCTCGATGCCATGACCACAAATTCGATGCCATTACCACCGAAGACTACTATTCACTGGCCGGGATCTTCTTCAGCACACGCCTGATTCCGTCGCCCGTGAAAGGGAATACACCGCTCGTCCGCGTGCCCCTGTTGCCACGTGCCGAGATCGCAGCCATCGAAGCCACGCAGGCTCGGGACCAGCAGCGGATCGTCGAACTGACGCGCGACATCGCGAATTTCGGCGAGCGGGAGTATCGCGCCTATCTCGAGCAGGCAGTCGAGTCGAAAACGCACACGTATTTGTGTGCGCTCTGGGACTTCGATCATCGTCCGCCTGGTCAGGCATCGCAGACGCTTGCCGATTTTGCCGCGACGTCGGGACTCGACGCCGCCACATTAACGCGATGGAAGGCCTACCTGGATCAACCTCAGCGTGATCCCGACTTGTCGGCAATCCAAAGCCTCTCGGATCGAACCGCGGTCGAGTTTCAGACTGGCGAGCTGGAGAAACAGTTGTCGGAGTTTGCCGCCGCCCGCCGCGCGGCGTGGGACGCTGATCCGGTGGCGCGATCCCTCGGGGAATCGTGCCTGGTGCAACTGAAGGCCAATGACCGCAATCTGATCGCGAATGACGCCCATCAAGCGACCGTCTGGCCGAATCATGGCCGCGTCCTTGAGAACGCGGTTCCGGTCGTCGATGTCCCCTCCCCTGCCGTCGCATCGCATGATTTCAACGGGCATTCGCAATCGATTTTGAAATTCACGGGAAAGGAACTGCTGCAGATCACGAGGAGCATCCCGGCGACGGGAAGCTTGGTAATTGCCTTTCGTCCTGATCCGGGCGGGTCACCCGGACAAAGGCTGGTGGGGTGGGAGGATTCGGCCGTCGGACAACACGGCTTGGGAATCATGACCGATGCCGCCGGATCGTTGCACGTCATTGTGCGTTGTCGGGGTGCAAGCGGAGATGTCGTCGTCCCTGCCCCGACAGTGCCGCCGTCACTGGCCGGATTTCAAACCGTCTGCGTGACCTGGGGGCCATACGGCGTTGCCGTGTACCGCGATGGTGAGGCCGTGGGCACCAACAGCGGAATCACTTCGGTCTCATCCGATCCAGCCATCACCGCCTTGCGAATTGGAGGGCCTGGTTCGGGCTCGAGCAGTCGGTTCCAGGGCGATCTGGCGGAACTGCGTGTCTATGATGTTCCGCTTGATCCGGCGGCACGCGTTCGTATCGAACACGAAATCAAAACCCACTGGCTCAATCCCTCTGACACGTCACCTTCGGATGCGGCGAACCCGATCCCCCTGCTGTATGAACGGCTGACTTCAGAACAAAGCCCGTTTCGGCTGGAACCGACCGAACGCGACAAGTCATTGTCTGCCGCCACGCAGCAGCAACTGACGGCGATGCGTGGCGAACTTGAGACATTGAAGAAGAAGCCGCCACGGGAAATTCCTCGTGCAGTCGTGGTGCAGGACGGTGGGCCTGCCGAAACGTCGCATGCCGGGTTTCGTGATGCCCATGTCTTCCTTCGTGGCAATCACCTGAACCTCGGCCACACCGTCCCGCGCGGCGTTCCCAAATCGCTTGAGGGAGCAAATCCGCCGATCATCAAAGAGGGCAGTGGCCGACGGGAACTGGCGGAATGGCTGACGCGTCCCGAGAATCCGCTCACGGCACGCGTCATGGTCAATCGCATCTGGCAACACCATTTCGGCGTGGGGCTCGTTCCCACATCCGCCAATTTCGGCGCGATGGGTGATGACCCCAGTCATCCGGAATTGCTCGATTTCCTGGCTGCTCAGTTCGTGGCGTCGGGGTGGTCCATCAAGGCGATCCACCGACAGATCCTGTTGTCGAACGTGTATCAGCAAAGCTCGGCATCCAATGCGGCGGGAATGGCGGCCGATCCCGAGAATCGCTGGTTGTGGCGTGCCAATCGACGTCGGTTGGAGTCCGAAGCGTTTCGCGACAGTCTGTTCGCCGTCGCCGGACGGCTCGATCCGACGCTGGGCGGTCCAGGCTTTCAAGATGCCGCGACGACGCGTCGCAGTTTGTATCTGATGTCGGTGCGAACCGGGGCAAAGACGTCTGACATCGGCCCGCTGTTTGATGCACCGGACTGCAGTGGAATCGTGGAACGACGCAACGAATCGATCGTGGCTCCGCAGGCCTTGTTTCTCATGAATGATCCGTTGGTCAAGGATCTCGCCACTGCCCTGAGTGATCGAATTGTGCGAGAAGTTCCGACCGGAGACATTCAACAGCGCATCAAACGATTGTACCTGGTGGTATTGGGGCGTTTGCCCTCCAAAGACGAAGTCGACATTGGCCTGCAGATCCTGCACGATCAAATGGGGACCAATTTAACATCTGCCGACAACTGGCCGGGCTATTGTCGACTTGTCGTGAGCACGAACGAATTTATGTTTGTGGACTGAATGATCATGCCATCCGATTTTGATCGATCAACGTCACCGATGTTCGGCCCTGACGCGCTGACACGGCGAGAATTGCTGCATCGTTGTGGAGCGGGGTTCAGTTCACTGGCACTCGCGGCGATGTTGAACGGCGAACGGGTATCGGCGAACGACGCAGATCCCCTGGCGGCCAAACGAGGCCATCATGCGGCCAAAGCCAAGCGAGTCATATTTCTATTCATGCCCGGCGGCCCGTCACAAGTCGATACCTTCGATCCCAAACCTCAACTGACCAAGGACGACGGAAAACCCGCGCCAAAACTGTATCTCGGGCAACAGCGCAGCCTGTTGGGATCGCCCTGGGCGTTTCAGCGTTATGGCGAATCGGGGCTGGATGTTAGCGAATTGTTTCCTCACACGGCTCAGTGCGTCGACGACCTGTGCGTGATTCGCTCGATGGTGACCGATGATCCCAATCATCCCGGTGGCTGCCTGTTGATGAATACGGGCGAACGTGTTTCGTCACGTCCCAGCCTGGGGTCGTGGGTGACGTACGGATTGGGGACCGAGAATCAAAACCTGCCAGGTTTCGTCGCGATTGGCCCGGGGCCTTTGATCGAAGGAGCCCGGCAGTACGGAGCGAGTTTTCTGCCCGCGACGTTTCAGGGCACGTTCGTTTCCAACATCGATCAGCCGCTGAAAAATTTGAAGGGATCGGTGGAACCTGTCCAGCAACGACGCGAATTGAATGCGCTGATGAAACTGAATGAACTGCATCGATCGAATCGGGCCGAGGACAGTCGCTTGAGCGCCCGGATCGACTCGTTCGAGCTGGCCTATCGGATGCAGACATCCGCTCCCGAAGCGTTCAGTATCGCGGGTGAGACGGCGGAAACGGGCCGCATGTACGGCCTCGATCAACCCGCCACCGAGGCCTTCGGCAAGCAGTGCCTGCTGGCCCGGCGACTGGTCGAGCGTGGGGTTCGGTTTGTTCAGCTCTATCACACAACCGGCGGGTTTCAGCCGTGGGACCAGCATGCCGATTTGAAAGGCGGACACGAAAAGAACGCACTGGCGACCGACCTGCCGATTGCGGGTCTGCTACGAGACCTCAAACAGCGCGGTCTGCTCGACGAAACACTGGTGATTTGGGGCGGCGAATTCGGTCGGACACCCGCTCGCGAAGGCACGACCAATGGACGGGATCACCACCCTTTTGGATTCACGATGTGGATCGCGGGCGGCGGTGTCAAACGCGGCATCGCCTATGGCGCCACCGACGAATACGGCTGGGACGCCGTGGAGAAACCGGTCCACGTCCATGACCTGCACGCCACGATCCTGCATCTGTTGGGTCTGGACCACGAACGCCTGACCTATCGCTTTGCCGGCCGAGATTTTCGATTGACGGATGTGTATGGGAACGTCGTCAACGGCATTCTGGCTTAGCTGCTTGTTGAAGAGCGCAAGACGATCAGCCGATCCCCACGGCGAACGGCTGTTGCCCGACGTCGTGGACATCAAAGATGCAATCGAGTTCCAGTTCCAGAACCGACACGCCAGGCAGGTCGTCGGCGGTCATGGTGCCCCCATCGAACACAAAATGATGGACAGTACCAGGGACGGCGAGTGGTTCAGGTTCGGCGGGAACCGCGGCCGCGACGAACGGCCTTCTGCATCTGGCATTGGAGCAGAGCACCATTCGTCCCAGGTGTTGCTGAGTGACCTCGTACCGCTTCGCGCATCCGGGACATTCAATAAAAACAGTCATTTGCCATCGCCTCCTGTCGTGAGTGTGGCCAAACTGTGAAACCTGCAGTCCATTATGCCATCCGCAACGCGCGAAAATCTACGAGCGATTTGCGCAACTTCGTGGGTCTGATCTGGGTGTCAGTACCGGCCGCCTTGACAGTGATTGATTCGCGAATGGCGGATGGACAACTACTGGCAATTGGCCCGCATTCAATTAGGCATGCGGGTCTTCAGGGTCTGATTTTCTTGCTTGTGACTTCCCGAGTAAAGGACCGCCAGATCGAGCCGTCAGCGGGGGGGGACGAGAAGCAACGGATACCGAATTCAAAACCGCGACATGAGGATTTGCTAGTCCAACCACTGAACTGCAGAAATGGGATCAGCCGCCTAATCGCGGTGACAACGATTACGCATCAAATCTTCCGCACAATCCATTGCGATGCACCATTGCACATAACAGATTCGTAATGCAACGCGACGCCTTTTTTACACCATACGCCATATTTCAAAAACACGCACTCACAGAACAATTGACATTACATGCACTGACTCAACACACTAAAACCATTCTGCAACACACAGGATCTTTTGCTACACCCCTACAACATTTACTCAGGAATAGTTGTCGCTATCTGCTTTTACCAGTGGCGACAACGCATGCCACCCCAAGCGACCTCTGGCAGCCATAGCTTCGACAAGCTAACGCAAGAAGCAAGTTCCCCGAACTGATCAGGGCAGGCAAAGATGCACAAATTCACTCGCGGTATGCGATCATACTTATTGTTCGGCGCTATCGCTACCGTTAGTGCTGTGACAACACTCTTGGCATTCTTCGGTGACACGATCGGCGACCGATACTTCGATCAGCAGTACGACGCGGGGGTCCTCATGGCAGCAACAACCCCCTTTGTTGAACACACATTTGACTTGAAAAACACAACTCGCTCGAAACTTCACATAATCTCAGAAAGTCACTCCTGCACATGCGCGGCAGTTAGTCTTCAGAAAACAATTCTAAATCCTGGCCAATTCGTTCCCCTCACGATGAGGACGACGATTGCTAATGACTTTGCCGAACGGGAGATTGTGTGCCGGGTCGTAACGGACGATCCAGCCCATCCGAGCCACATATTTCGGATAAATTACATAAGCCTTCCAGAACCTCGGTTTGTTCCACATTCAATAGATCTTGGCAATTTACGAAAAAAAGCTCCGGCCACTGCTTCCCAGCCCTTTCCCGAAATGTGGTTGGAGATATTTACATTGATCTCTGAAGACCCAACGCCGACACCAAGCAATCTGAAGTGCTCCGTAGATTTTTTCGCGGAACTTGGATCGCAACCAGAAGTTCGAACCTTTCCGCAAGGGTTTCGAAGAATACGTTACCCCGTGTCACTACGGATACCAGATAGTGAGTCGCGCGTCGCTGGCTCTTACACTGGCTCGCTAGCAGTTGATCTACCTGGCAATCGATCCGCCCGTGCCACGGTAAGCTGGGACTTCATTGACGCAATTTCATTTTTGCCTTCACGGCTTAATTTCGGATTAGTCGACCGTGACGACGAACCAAGAGAAAGAAGCGTTGCCCTTAGTTCGTCGGACGGCAAACCCTTTCGCATCGTTTCATTGGACGCTGGCGATCAATGCATGAGCATTGAGGGGATTGCCTCAGAATCCGCATCGGCGCACAACCTTACGATCGTCTTCAACCCCGCGATGCGGGATGGGCCACATCGATCAGTGGAGTTCGGCTATGTGCGCGCACGGATCAAGACTCCAGAGATTGTCGATATTCGCCTTCCTTGGACTGCATTCTTTAGCCACAGCAATCGCGATTCGGGCACGGACCGCAAATAGGCGGAGTCGCGACCCTGTTTTCTACAATCACCATACCGGGAGTGAAAAGAAGTTCATGAAATCATTGCCGATTGCGTCTTCTGTTGTTGTTGCTGCTGCACTAACCGTGCTTGCTTGGATCCCGTCAAGTACCGGCCAGGAAGTCGAGCCGAACACCTATTGTACAGGCCCCTATAGTTTGTTCTGTCCGAACTTAGGGAGCGACGGATGCAGCGGAGCTAGCGGACAGTGCCCAAGCAACGGCCCGAACTACACCGAGTTGTCTCAGGGGGAAAGAGCAGCCGTCGGTAGCTGCCAGCCCTCTGAAGGACAGTATTGCTATCCTGCCATCTGGACTTGCACTGTTGATAGGTGGGTAGACCATTGTTATGGAACCCTGGCATGTCAAACATCGAGCACTACTCTGGCATGCCAATGAGCGCAACATTCAGCTCAGAAGCTGAAGACCTGCATTTTTTTTCAATGTGATTCAAACTGCTTTAGATATGGCTGCAATGATGCTTTCAACGAGATGCGGCGGGACGCACCTACTCATAACTATCATGGTTGCTGGGTTTTGTCGCGTTGCGGGTGCATCCGATGAGATACCTGAGGCAATTTCCAATGCCTATCAAGCGAACAGGACTTCAATTACTTTTGGAAGTTTCCGATTCCGATATGACGTCGGGCAGGCGCCCCACATTGAAGCTGGGGAAAAAGGTGAGTGGTCGAAAAAAGCTACGGCTTCGGGTAGTTATGCGTTCAATGAATCTGACGCGGTTTACGAGTGTGTATTCTCCGTCACCGATATGCTGGCCGATCGTGTCATGGTAGATGGGGGTTCCTGGTCCTCGCAACTGGTTTCCAAAAGAAGGCTGACCAATGGTAGCCTTGTGCTCTGGGACAATTTGTTCCCAGGGCCGGATGATACGACATACTCGCACACATGCCAGATTGATGCAGGATCGGAGATCTTTTATAAGGATTTAATGTTTCCTTTAGCTTTGGGCAGTCCGCGGAAAGCGCATCAAGATGTTTTCGATCATGCTCCAATGCCTCCCGTTGAAATCAAGGAAGTCGAGAGAGAATCTCAAAGATTGATATACATGAGATTCGAGGGGGAGCGGAGTCTATTCGAATATTGGATCGATGTAGCGAAGGGCGCGATTCCAGTAGAGATTCGAAAGACATTAGGCTCAGAAGAACCAAAGGTACGACTTACGATCTTCAATAAAGACATAAGGATGGTTAGTCATGATGGGTGGATGCCTTTCCGGACGTTGACATTTATTGAACCATCGTTTGTGCGAGAGCTCGTTGTTGAGGAGGCTGATTGTCGTACGGCCCCGGATGCGAAGGCGTTCTCGCTTGAGTTCACTGAGGCGAGGGCGATGATTGACGTACCTAGAAAAGTCAGGCACGAGCCAAGAAAAGTGTGGTCCTTGATTGAGGCGGCTTCGGACTCGGAGGCGCAACCAATTGAATTCTCCGAGCCAACAATGAGGCAGCCAGATGTCAAAGAGTCGCCCATAGTATCGCCTTTCTCGCTACTAATAGCACTGAATGTGTGCGGAGTTGCTTTGCTTGCACTTTTCTTCTACGCGAGACATCGATTGGCCCGCCGAGGCTTGCGAAAGAGGTTGTAATTCAAATTCAAGTCCTCCTGGATGCTTGCCGCCGCCTACCGAGTCGAGCGACGAAGGCTTAATCCTAACGGTCTCTTGCGTGTTTATGAAACGGTATTTGCAACGGCCCCCCCATGCTTTTGAAACCTCGGAATATTCAATGGGGCCTGCGAATAGTAGTGCTAATTAGCTCGATATTCATGATGCTTCATGGTGCTTGGTCGAGTTCGCCAACGATCGTGGAAATGTCGCATCTTCCAGCAGGGCTCGCGGTGTGGCAACGCCATTCACTGGGCGTGTATCGTGTCTGTACGCCAGCGAGCAAACTTTTGTTTGCTCTTCCATCGCATTTAGCAGGTTTCCGAGTTGAGTATCCCGAATCCATTGATTCAGACCTGATTACACGTAGGGAGTGGCAAGTCGGTACGAACTTTCAGGCGGCTTACCTCGATCAATATCAACACATCTTTCAATGGTCCCGTCTGTTGCCAATCCTCTTGACGCTTGTTGGCGCGTGTGTTGTCAATTGGCGCTTGAAACAGTACCACTCGTTTGCACTTCAAACGGTACCATTTATCGGTTGATGTCTTTAATGGTACTGTTTGCCCTTCTATTCTTCGGCTTTGGACCCGGTGGGCGCTTTGGTATCGTTTGAACTTTTTTTCGATTTCTCTAAACGATAACTCTTGCCGGTGATTTGCACGACTTCCGCTCGATGCAGGAAGCGATCCAAGATGGCAGTTGCGCTGGGAACGTCGCCGATCAATTGGCCCCAATCGTCCAAGGGTCTGTTGCTGGTCATCATCGTGGAGCGAAGCTCGTGTCGCCGCATGATGATCTCGAACAGGTACTCACCTGATCGCTTGGGTAACTGCTTCATCCCCATGTCGTCGACGATCAGCAGATCCGGCTT
>NZ_JH636434.1:1868325-1905718 GCF_000255655.1 Schlesneria paludicola DSM 18645
AGGATGACGCGCATTTTCTGACTGTTTGCCGTTACGTCGAGCGGAATGCTGTTCGAGCCGGGCTAGTCAAGCAGGCGGAGGACTGGAGATGGGGTTCACTTTGGCGATGGATGCAACCGGCTGACCCCGATCCGGCATTGTTGTCGCCGTGGCCAATCCCTCGGTCACCCAATTGGGTCCATCGGGTCAACGAGCCTTTGACGGAGCAGGAACTTTCTGCCATCCGCAAATCCGCTCAGAAAGGCAGCCCACACGGATCGCTCGAATGGATCGAACAGGCCGCCGCACGGCTGGGTTTGGCCTCGACTCTCAGAAATCGAGGTCGGCAAAGAATCCACTTTCCAGAAATCGACGACCAAAACACCAACATTGAGTCCTGACCCGAATGGCACTGCCGCGTGCTGTGCAAGAAGTTACGTCCACGGGCGCATGATTTAAATCGACAGTTTTGTTGTTGCGATCTGCGTTGAGCATCTTATCAGCTCACGATTGACGTGGTGTGGTATTGAGACAAAATGATCCACGACCTGAACGCTCCCCGCGTTGATGGCGAGCATCAGAGCTTCAAACGCGCGTTGATTTCGAGACGGACGTGATGGGGTGCGTCCCCTTCAGGACGCTGTGGAGAACGTGATGCAGAGTGTCATGACGTCTGGTGTTTGGTAACGAGCTTCTTTCGGGCAAGTTTTCGAGGTTCGGTTAGGAGTGCGATCGGGGCAGGTCGGCGTTTGACGGCGCGCGGTTCGATCCGGCTGGGACGGTTCGCGATGCGGTGGCAATACCCGTTGAGGATTCGCAGCGCAATCAGGCGTTCACGATCGTCGATACGGATCAAGGGTGGTACCGCGGCCAACACCCACGTGTTCGCGATCATCTGTAGCGACGCGGCAAAACTCAACTGGTTCGGCTGACATTCGCTCGCGAGCGCCGATTGGCGAATGAGGTTATAAGCTAAGAGCCCCGTCCAGATCTCTTGCCTCACGGCGGCGGGCGTTTTTCGTCGAAGGATCCCCAGGCCCATCGTGACCTTGATATCGCGCAGTTCGATTTCCACAATCCATCGTCGCCGATAGAGTGCGGCGATCTCTTCGTAGGAGTGGACCCTGTGATCGCGCAAGGACGTGACCACGACGAATGATTCGCAGCGGAATCCGGGGACGTTTACCGCCACCTCGAGTTCGCGCAATTCGAGGTGTTCCGGAAGACGATCGTAGGCCTCTTGATCAAGCCACTCTGGTCTTGCAGGCTTGGCCCACGTTGTGAGGTGATCTTTCGTACCGAGTCGCGTTCCTTGATCGAAGTCCGCCTCCCGATGCTGATGCAATCGAGTGACGACCTCGACGCCGAGTTCCAGCAAGAGCGCCAGCATGAACCAACCGCCGTAATACCGATCCGCCAGGACTAAATCTCCCTCACGTAGCTTGGGAAACAGGGTGCGAAACAATGCGGTCTCGCCAGACTCCTTCCCTTGATAGGGGCCCGTCGTGTGGCCAATGACCATCCCCGTCGCCAGTGAGGTCAGCGCCACAGCACGCAGGATCGGAAATCCAAGCCCCTCCTTTTGTGTGCTGGACTGCGGATACTCCTCCTGGTTTTGCTTCGTGTCCGGCATGGAATGGGTTGTGCCATCCACGACGAGCGCCCGAAAGCCTTTCCACCGCCACCCCTCGGGGATCACCCGCTCGCATCGTTCGGCCACACCTTCAGTGAGACGCTGGACGACTCCTTCTGGCACCTTTGCTCGGGCACGACTGTATGCGCCCGTGTTCGTCGACGAGACATCAAGCCCGCGCAGCGCGGAGTAGACCGCAACCCGCTGAACGGCCGCCCGGCAGGAGCGTTGTGAGCCGTCAAAAATGGCTTGCGACAACATCGCCCACAGCGTGACGCCCATCGTGTAGATCGGACGATCTTCGTCGGGAGAAGGCTTCGTCTCACAAGGCGATTCGGAGACATTGAACGAGACGCCTTCTTCTTCGAAGGCCTGCTCAATCTGAACGACAGTCAAGGCTTCCGCAAACGGGAGCCCGTCCCGCTGCAACAGCGAACGCTTCACCAAATCAAATGAGCTGTCCGCACTGCGAGTTGTCCGTGTAAAAGACATGAGACCTTCCTTGGTCCAAGCTCGCAGGCAACGCCCAAGAAAGGTCTCACGCAAGGCGAAAGATTAGGACAAAAACGTCTCAACGCAAAGTCGAATTCCCAATTTTCGCCTTGAATCAACGGCCGACATCTTAGAATGACGCATGCACCTCGCGCGCGTGTCCGATCGGTGTGCGCGGACCACAACAACTCGATGCGCGGCAGTGCCATTCAGTCCTGACCCCTTTCTGCCCCCCCCCAGGTAAAGCCAGGTTTCTCCGCTTCCTTCTGCCGATTCGTGGCGAACTTGCTCTGTCGTTCGAGCTTCAGTTCGAGTTTGACTTGCTCCAGCTCTTTCTGAAGACACTGATTTTCCTCAAAGAGTTCGGAATTCCGTTTCCGCACCACGCCGATGGTTCCATGCAACTGCCGAAGGTAGGGTTCGTTTTCATTCGCCCGGCTCACGAGCGTGCCAATGGCCGCACAGCCCAAATGGGGGCAGTTGCTGACATTCGGGCGACTCTGTTCGAGCTTTGGGTGGAACAAAAATGACATCGGCACCCATTCCGATTGAGGGAGGACGCCGAATTACCTAAAAATCGCCACCGACACAACATCAAACCGCTACGGCGGTAGCTAAACTGTTACACGACCAACACGCCAACATTGAGTCCTGACCCCTTTGATTTGTCCCCTTTGATTTGTCCGATCCCATTGTGCGTCAGTGAGATACGTATATCCTGCGAGTTCACTCTTTCGTGTGGCTGGCATGAGCGAAACTCCTTTCGCTCAGACTGGTACGCAGTTTCCTTGCCAACACCCGTTATGAAATCCCCTCCAATCCCGCTCCCACATTTCATGGGCAAGTCCATTTGCCGTGTCCATATCTCCATGGCCAGATGCCGCACAATCAAGTCGCACGCTCAACTGCCTTTGCTGTTGATTTGAAGTTGTGTTGATCGCGATGGCAACGATCGCGGCTTGCTAAGCAGCAGACAAGCAGAGAGCAGACTCAGTGGGATGACGATTGACCAGTAAGGGATGATGAAATTACTTCGGAAATTGTCTTGAAAGTAAAACCAGTCCTCAGCGCCGAAGTTATCACACCACCATCGCCAAGTCTGTGGCCTTCCGTTGCGAGACGGTATTTCTGAAATTGTGACCATATACCAGCCGAATGATTCGGGCCTCTCGTCGTTCACTACTGTTTTTACGTTTAAACTCCATCCACGAATCGCCCCTCTGCCACTTGACCATTCCTGCCATGAGTGTTCCCCCGTCGGAAATTGAACACAATCCAAATAAGACATCCCCCTCAACCATTCGCCTGAGATTACGCATGCCAATATGAGAGTGACTACGCCGATGTTTCTCCGCCGCGACTTTAAGCAGCCCATCGATTTACTTTCCGAGAGGTGAATAGGTGGTGACTGCTCTGGACTTGCCCATCAAATGTGGGCGCGGGGTTAGGGTTATACGGCCTGCTCGAACTTGATGGGTAGGAGATACCCGATCGTCGAGTGCCTTCTGACGCGGTTGTAAAAGGTTTCGATATATTCAAAGAGGCTTTGGCAAGCTTGCGAACGGGTCAGGTACCGCTCGCGGTGAACGAGTTCTTTCTTCAAGGTCGCGAAGAAGCTTTCCATCGGCGCGTTGTCCCAGCAGTTGCCTTTGCGACTCATCGAACAGGTGATGCCGTTCTGCTTCAGAAGCGTCTGGTAGTGTTCGCTGGCGTACTGCACACCACGATCTGAATGAGCCACCAGACCACTTTTTGGAAGTTCTCGTTGAACAGCCATCTGCAACGCGTCGACGACGAGTCGGCTGTCGATCCTGTCTGACATTGACCAGCCCACGATCTTCCGTGAGTGCAGATCTTCGACCGCCGCCAGATAGAGCCACCCTTCGTCCGTGGCAATGTACGTGATGTCTGTCGTCCATGTTTGATGTTTCTGGGATGGAGCAAAGTCTCGATCAACGATGTTGGCAGCCACGGGATGAGAATGATTGGAATCCGTTGTTGTCACGCGAAACGTCTTCACAGTCGATGCCTTTATTCCTGCCTCTTTCATGCATTTGGCGACGGTTTTGCGGTTACAAGGATGCCCTTGAGATTCAAGCTCTACTTGCAGCCGCGGTGCCCCATAAACATCGTGGTACTTCATCGCATGGATTGCCCGAATGCGGCACGTCAGTTCCTGACGCCGCTGTGACGCTTCACTGATCGGTCGTTTTCGCCAGGCGTAGTATCCACTGCGAGAGACCGCCAGCACACGATATTGAATTGCAGCAGGCCACTCCATCCGATGGTCGTCGATGAACTGGTATTTCATTTGGACTCCTTCGCGAAGAATTGAGCCGCTTTTTTTAAGATGTCGCGTTCCATGCGCAGCTGCTCGTTCTCTCGACGCAGACGAGTCAGCTCAGCTTCCTGGGCCGTCTGCTGACCCTTCCCCGGAAAGGCTTGCTCTCCTTGTGCGGCGAACTGGACCTTCCACTTATGCAGCAGCGTTTGACTGATGCCCAACCGGCGCGACACTTCGGCCACAGAAAGGTGCTGATCGATCACCATGCTCAGCGCCTCACGCTTAAACTCGGGCGTGTGTTTACGACGTTCTTTTGACATGCTCTGGACTCCTCAGGGTTAAGCATACTTGCTTTTCCCCGCGCCCACATTTGATGGGCAAGCCCAGATTACATACCCTAGTCGAACTTGATTGGTGATTGATAAGCAGACCTAATTAATCGACATCAGTCCCTACATCAATACATAAGTCGCCACAGTCTATATTATATCCATTCTTCTTGGCATCCACCATGGGATCATTGATTCCCGATTCAACAGAATCTTTACCTGGCTTACTGCTCCAGGTTCCATCATCATCTTGGCGATACCAGTGATAATCGTTGTCTGAGAAATATTTGTTGCTGATTACTAGTTTGACTTTATAGGATCCTTTTGGACATTTGCCTTTGCAGGGTTTTACACCTTTAGTTTTATTGGCTCCAGCCAACACTTGCTTGCACGACAACCTTCCCTTTGGAGAGGGGCCGCCACCTGGAAACATACTGTGACGCTCACCCTCCTTACCCGGATCATTGCAAGCGTATCGCCAGCAATTACCAACGGATGTATTGCCAGATCCCCAATCATTTGGCATTCCAGGAGGAAGCAAACCAGTCGGGTCGACATAAAAGGTCGGATTTCCTCCAACGTACGCGTAAAGCATCATCCCACCGACGTACCCAAGCGGATCTCGCTTTGTCCAGTTTCCAAGAACGGGATGATAGACCCGATTTCTCACGGTGGAAAGTTGTGCTCCAGTGTCGAAACGGTAACCACCAAAGAGGGTTTCCCAACCGAAACTGCTCGCTGAGCGCGCCCCGAAGCCTCCCGTCAGAAATGTCGGATTCCCGTAGCTGGAGTACGTAAATCGCTCTTGTGCGACACCCGAGGTGTCAACGATGGCCGTGACATTGAAGTTCGCGTCCTGGAGAGCGTAAAGTCTTTCGGAGCCTCGATCGCGCAGAATCAGCTCATCTATGTAACGACCGCCCCACACAAATTGTCGGTCGGCCGTTGTTGCAGCTCCGATTCGCTCTTCGACGCAGCACCAGTCGTCAGTGAAATAGGAATGACGCGTTTCCGAGAGCGTGCCACTCGTGTAACTTTGGATGACCGTTCGGAAATCTCGTCCGTCATACTGGTTCTGCTGGACAGTTTGGCTCGTTATTGCGTCCACTATTTTGACGAGCCGATTCCAGGCATCATAAGTTGCGGTATAGCCTGTTGTCAGTGTCGTAGGCTTCGGCATGGTCGTCATATTTCCGGCGGCGTCGTAGGCCGGAGTCGCCCAGGTCGTTCCGATGGACGCGGCGATCCCCGTCAGTTCATTCGCTGAATTCACTGTTCTCGTTTGATCGAGATTCGTCGTTCCTGCTGCTTTCTTGACGTAGTTCGGCCAATTACCCAATGCGTCCAGCGTAAACGTTTCTTCCGTGGCGGGTGTTCCGGAAATCGTCGCTCCAGAGAGCGTTCCCACTTTCGTGTTGCTCAGTCGATGTAGGCCGTCGTAGATGTAGGCCTCATCCTTCGTGTTTGTGGCGTAAATTGAAGAATCGATGTCCTTGAAAACTCGGCGGCTTGCATAGTCATAGCCATAACGATATCGATCGGCATCCGCAGTTGCTCCGGACCCCTTCCAATACTGGTCGACCACACGACCGAATCGATCACGCCCAGCGTAGATTCCAGCCGTGCCTTGGAAATAATCCAGCTTCAGCGAGGGCTCGGGCAATGTCACGGACGCAAGAGTCGAGCCTGCACCGTTGTAGTCATATTGCGCGAGAAGCGTTCCGAGCGTGTTCGTCTCGTAAATGAATCGAACTTGATTCAAGACGTCGTAAGGATTCCCTGCCGTACCGAAGTCGCGGTAGATGACCCGCCCATTGGGGTAGGTGGTAAATTGCATTCGGTATTGTTTGTTGTAGACTGATCCCGTTAGATTGTTGTTGTAGTTGTACAATACTTTGGGCGCCGTTGACGTGTTCACAGCACCGCTGTGCGACTGGTACGTCGCGGTGTTTTGATCCATTTCATCGGGAACAAACTGAACCTCGTTGACGACGGTTCCTGCCCCTGCGGCACTCGCGTAACTGGTGAGCTTCTGAAGACGGCGCAAGTTGTCGTACGTCCTCCCAATCGAGCGGACACTTCCGTCGACGCCCGAGCCCAAGATCGAAACGGACTGTATTGCGGGTAGGCGGGTATTTGCGTATGAGTAATCGATCACGGTTCCGCGCTGGTCCGTTCGCTGACTAAGACTGCCATCCACGTTGTAAGTCAACTTGACTTGATCGCTGCCAGACGAGGTCGTATCGGATGAGTCTGAATAAATAGAACTCGTCGTTCTATCCGCACTGATCGCATCCTCATATAAGTAAGTTGTGACCTGGTTGTCTGCCAGATTTCCGTCCGAATTAGGATCCATTGCAATCAATTGCTTCAGTCGATTGGGACCGTCATAAATCCAATTCGTGACCTGGTCTTTGGACGGATCTGTCGAGTCACCGGTACCGGATTCTGTCGCCGCATTGAAATTGCTGAAATTGGCCGCGAGATATGTGGTGCGTCCCAGTCGATCGGTAAAACGCTTATTAGTGATTCCAGCTGGGTCGATCTCGCTTTCGGGGAGGCCTGAATCTACATTGTAAATGATTTTCGACACGAGCGCACTACTGCTTGACGCCGTCGGCAAAGTCGAGGGGCGGACGGGCCGTGTCGCGTACTTCCATTGCCCGGTCCCGGTGGCCGTGTCGCCGGATCCGAAATCCACCGAAGTGGTCAATCTTCCGGCCGAATCAAACCAGTTGAATACTGTTCGACGTATATAGTCGTTGTTATTCGTCAGATTAATTCCTTTCGAAGAACCGGTCAGGTCATCATGGTTGTCCTCGAAACTGTCGACATCCGTCGCATTGCCGTTCGCATCAAGAGCTTGGTGAGAGAGAGCTAGAACGCCCGCATCTCCGCCACTCATCGAACCCAGGTTCGGCTTTGGAATCGGAGCGTTATAGTTGAAAGCCCCCGAAGTGAAAGGAGTCGATTTCAGCGCAATGACTGTTCGATGCTGGTAAGCACGCCCTGCACCATCGTAGGCGAATTCGGTTCCCTTGGCGTACTCAATTCCCGTCGCGACCTGTCGTCCATTTCGGTCGAAATAGTTCTTGCGAGAGAGATAGTTGGTGCCCGCTCCCGTCGTTGCCGCAATCTTGTACTTTTTTTTCTGAAAAACTTGGCCGAGATCGTCGTAGAGCGTGTCGACCTGCGTTCGGCGATTGCTCGTCGTTGATGACGCATAGGTATTGTATCCGTCACCCGAAAGTACGGTCGCCCAGGTCGGAGTCGCATCAAAGATGGCGGTAGTCGTCGTCCGCCCAAGCCAATCGGCATCATTGACAGTATAAGGTCCGATCGACGTTTCGGTGGAGCTGCTGACATAAAACGGTTCAATGCCGCGCAGATCACCTCGGTATGTTCTAAAGTAATTGGCTCCCGTGTAGTCGTTGCTGCCCGTGCCAAAAAACGTTTTCGTCTTTGTGACGAGCCCGTCTCCGATCCCGCCACCATCGTAAACCGTTTGCGAGATGGTACACAGCGTCGGGTAGGAGTTGTAGTCGCTTCCCATGTCATGGCTGTTGGCGGCCGTATTGCCACTGACTCCCTTGTCCACTTGCGTCACTCGATCGTGGACGTCGTAAGTGTACCGCGTGAGTTGTTCTACGCTATTGCTGGTTGCGGAGCCTTTGATGATCTCGATCAGATACTGAATACGACCAAGGAGATCGTACTGTATTATCGTCCGATAAAAATCGGTGCTGAGAGTTCCCGTGCCGCTGCCGGGGATGTTCGCGTAGCGGTCAGCGGACAAAAGCCAGCCGGTCAACGAATCGTAGTTTTGCCGCGTCCATGTCACGTAGTCACTTTGAGTCGGTGATGTCGAAAACCCAATCGGTGCGCCAGACGATGTGGAGATCGAAGTGAATGTGGCACGCACGGAAATCGTGTCCGTGACTTGCGCGGAGGTATTGAGGTTTGTAATGCCGATCGGCATCTCGCATCGTCCCGCAACCGTGTTCCAATGCGGGAACCGAATCGTTTGATAGTTCGCATACGCCGTGTAATGTGTTTCTCCAGAGGCGTCTACGAATTGCGTTTGACGGCCTTGCGAGTCAAAATATTGCTTCGTGGCCATCGCGAGCGGGGTCGGAAGTCCAGAGCTACGAGTAGGTTGGTTAGAGCTCGCACCTGCGACTGTCGCAGCCTCCCAATTTCCCGTTGAACCACTGGCAATATCGCTACCGGGGCTCGCAGGATCGACGTCGATTGCGGTAAAGGCCAGTTGCCCCGTTGTCGGATTGTAGCTGTAATAATTGACATATCCTTCGCCGTCTTGAGTCCAGCGCAGGCGGCCGATGTTGTCATAGTACTCGGATTTCGTCGTGGCAACCCCCGATCCGTTCTGGCCTGTCGGGATGGTCGGCAAGGTTGTCGTTTTCGTCTTGATTTGCCGATGAGTACTTGTATCGTAGAATGTGTAGGAATAGCTCGTCTGCTTGCCGCTCGAACGCGTCGTGGTTTGCATAGGATAGTCGTAGACGGCCGTGACCAGTGTGGGATTTGTCGTGTCGCCGTAGTCGCTGGCCGACACGTAATATGCGGTTCCGCTTGAGCCGTTCTTCACCCACGAATCCGTACGGAGCCCCAGTGTGTTGTAGGAAAAGGTTTCGACTAGACCAGACGAACTATTCAGCGTGGCGGTGTCATTGGCCCAACTGCTTCCGTTGTACGGGGCAAGGAAATTCCGCAAAGCCGAGGCACTCGTGACAGTCGTGTGCGCGCTGGGATAGCGATGCTCGGCGATCCGATAGGGCAATGCGGACGATCCCGTCGCGGTGGCAAATATCCAGGATTCACACCAATAGATGGGAGAGCTCACCGGATTCTGAATGATTGTTCGACGCAGCATACGCCCACCGGTCCAAGGTGAACTCGGCAAGCCCTGCAGTCCATAGACGGTTCGGTGAACTGAATTTCCAGCCGAGTCTGTGGTATCTTCCACGACCAACCGCGTCACTTGATTCTGATCAGAGGAATTCGCGCCCGCAACACTCATATAAAAGTACGACTTGGTAATGGAATTGACTCGCCCACACCCGCCGCATCCTCCGATGGTTTCGGTCTTCACTAATGTCGTTTCGTCGGAAGCCGCCCCACCGTATGTCGCCTCAAGATTCTCGCCCGATTGAAACGGCGTATTGACACTCGTCGTGGCAACGTTGGAGGTATAGTACGTAAAGCTGCGTGAGGCAAAGTCCTGGATTTGCGGTGTGCCGTAATTATCTGGCTTCTTGAGCAAGTCCTCGGGGACGGCAATTCCGCTTAGCGTGCCGACCATTCGCTGAATCGCGTCATGCTCGTAAACAGCTTTGATATCGCGTCCATAATTTGACGTGTAACGATACTGGGTGTAGCGGACGACGGACATGGTACTGCCCGTGTCGGCGGTAGCTTTTCGCGAGACTTTGACCTGGACGAGATTGTTGGTCATTCCGATATCAGTCGAAGCCCCGGTCACGTCCTGGTAGTACGTGTAATCGACCTGGGCAAACGGGTTTGCCGCAGCATCTTGAAACTGAATGCTTCGGATCAGATTCCCGGTCCAAGAATAGACAATATTATAATCCTGGCCAGTGGGCCCCGTGATCTGGCTGAGGAACCCATACGAATCGTACGTGTAGACGAATCCTCGCCGCCCTTGCGCTGCGAGCTCTAAAGTCGTCTGTTCGGCAAGCAGCCCTCCGGCCCATGAATTCGCAATCGTGAAATCATTGAAAATCCAGCGAAACCTCTTGATCTGATCCGTCAACACATAGACCTTGTTGACGGCGTCATGGGTCATGACGAGATAGCTGCTTTCCGCTGGAGACGTAAATGTGCCAGTGGTGCTGTTGTAAACGAACCCGCGGAGCGTACCACCCGGCCCCAGCAGTACGACATCGCTCGTTCCCCCGTTATAAAGATAAATATCCACGGGATTGTTCAGCCAACTGACACCTTGCGTGGTGAGAGTGCCGCTGTTGTCCGCGAGCACGAAGTTCCGCCCGAACGACCAACTGACTCCAGGGCCAGTAAGGGTAATATCTACGGGATTCTCTCGAATTCTCCCGCTATTGAGCGTTATCGGATCGCCACTCTGCGCTGGTCCCGCCTCGGCGTCTGGTGGTGAATCGAGAATGCACGGTTCGCAATCGCCTCCTGCACACGGTTTTTCGCATGTTCCACCTCCACCACCTCCACCTCCGCCGGAAGGATCAAGGGGATTAAAGGTTGCTGAAGCCATTGGCCCGAACGGACCAGAACCACCTCCTCCAGAACCACCTCCTCCAGAACCACCTCCTCCACCAGAACCCGTTCCCGGCATTTTTCCTGCCGGCGTCGGGCACTGACCAAGACTGGGCATTGGAGACGCTTTCACTAACGGATGGGCCTCCACGCTTCTCTCAGAGAGGAGTAAGGACATGGGAAAGAGAAAGGTCAGCGCAGTCCAGCCCATGAGCCACTGACGTAGCAGGTGACGACCGGGCTCATACCAGGCGCGAATGCACTTCGTCACGGCACGCCCCAATCCAATCAAATGCCGATCCATATAGCATGTCCTTTGACAGATCTGATATCTTTTGAAATCAAGAAACAGGAATCTTGGCAACAAGATGAGCCTGGCGCGATCAAACGGGTGACAGAACTGACGCTGTCAAAATTTCAGGACAGGATGTCCGGTTTCAAGGGTTTGTCGTGGCCGCATCGATCAAACCGTCGTAACGGGTCGTCAGTGCCGAGTCGCCGAGTTTGATCGCTTGATCACGCCGCAGCTTCAGCTCTTTCAAATGCAACTGCCGTGCGATGTTGGGCCGGTCTTTGTTAAGTTGCTGTGCCTCGGCTGCAAACCGATCAAGTTGCTGCAGACGATCGGTCACAATGGCCTGCTGATCCTCCGGCAGAGACGTTCCCAGAGATTGCAGCACGGACTTCGCCTGCTTGAAATCTCCCTGCCACGCCAGCCGAGAAATAATCTCATGAGCAACTCGCACCTTGACGGCAGGCGTGGTGGCCGCCTTTAGCGCGTCATCGAGGTAATTCAGGCCCCCCAACGCATTGTGGAATGGCACCGGATAGTAGTGCGGGTAGTGCGAAGACGAATTGGGGTCCAGTTCCTGGGCATTGGCGCGCGCTAGCAACCAGTTCACACGCGCATCGCCAGTGACGGCTTTGTCCGCCAGTTTGGCATCGAGTATTCCCAACCATTCAGAATATTTTTTTCGTCCTAGGTAGCTATGAGCCAATGTGTAGGCAACAGGAAGGGAACAGCGACCGTCTGCAAGTTGCAAATAATTTGCCTGTAATAACTCCGCCTGGCCGGGTAATTGTTGTGTCACGAAAATCGCCATACGGGAAAATGCGTATCGCTGATCGCCATTGAAGACGCGATCGGTCGAAAAATCCGGAATCAAGTCGGGGTTGCGGATCGCCCACGTTCCAAACGCATCGAGTGCTTTGTCGGGAACTCCCACGCGGAAGGGCTCGTAAAAGCGAACGGCTCGCTTGGTGTCCATCGGGTCGAGCAACGCCGGATTCTTCAGGAGGATGTCGAGGAACTCTGACCTGCGGCTTGTCGTCATTCCTGCGGCAGAATCGTCGGGCTCTTTCAAAAATGGATGCAGCTTCGTCGGAGGGCCAATCATCTCCGCGACAAATGAATTGGCGGTCAACGCCCTCCAGACGGTATTAGCACTTTGATTGCCGATCGTCGAATCCTTCGCAAGCAAAATTGGACGATTGGTCCACGCAAAGTCGATATTCGGATCGGTGCGAGTCAGTGTCTGCGGCTGGCCGTTCGTATTCCATCTGTAAGTTGCCTTCAATCCCTGGCCGCTTCCGTCGGGCAGAGTCAAATTGGCCGGTGCGACAATTTCCTCACGCTGTTTGCCGGGCGCTTTCCAGAACAGCATGGCGTGCAGAGTCGCCGAAGGTAGCGCTTTCAGCGAATCGACTTTTGCAGTCACTCGCAGGGGAACGGCCTGCCCGGCGGTTAGTGAGACAACATTTGAGCGGCTGATCCATTCAGACGGATCAAACCACACAATGGGAGATTTTTCTTTAGTAGGTGAAGAGTCGATGATGACCTGGCCACCGATCGAAACCGTCATGGAGAATTTGACAGGAAACTGGGTGACGCCCGTGTTCACATTAATTGGGCTGATTAAGAATTGATGCGCGCCAGTAACCTGAGTAGTGATCGAGCCCTCCCATTCCACATCAAACGAACTATTAACGAGCTGTGCATCGGAAAAAATCATTCTGACAAGATCGATACTCAAATCCTCGACAGGAACCTGCTCAATTGTTCCTCCCGCCTGCACCCAACGGCGTGCTTCGGCAATGATTACACTATCATCAAACTTATAGTGCATCATCATTTCGATCTTCGCGCGGCCCTCTTCATAGGACCTTCCGGTCCAGTCCTCACGTCGGGTCAATAGCGCAGTGCGCGTCCGTTCATCAACGGCAGGCTCCAGGTCGTACTTTACTAGCCAATGCAGCATTCCAATGGTGCGAAAGCTCATTTCAGTATTTAACAAATCGATCTGGAGAAAGAGATCTCTCCCCTTTGCCTTCGCAGCTTGCTCCTCGCCAACACTTAGAAACTTGAACGTTTCGTCGTCACGAAGCACGCGGATTGCCGCAGCAAAATCATCTGCTGACATCTGCTGCCAACTCGCAGGAAGCTTTGCCTGTGCTTGCGCACGCAATTCTCCCGAGTACGAACAAAGGAGAACTCCGTTCGCGAGAAGCAAAGCACACAGACGCACGAGGCCATTTCGCATACGATTCTCCTTCAAACTTTGGCCGTGGAAGCCAGCTAGCAACAATTTCCACGTGAGAAACGCTGGAGACATGCCCCAGCAGCAATGATCGAACAGATTTCCGGGCAAGCGATTCGAAGCGCGACCGCAGCAATAAACACACCACAGGAAACTGCACATGCGTTTAGTGTGACAGCTTGAACACAACAAGATGTGTCCAGCGAATGTGCATAAATAAAGATAGATATTATCTGATAATAACACGCGGGATAAAAATTGCGTCTGCGGATCGTACAATAAAAAGACATAACGTCAAGTGGGTCGAGGCGTTTTTTTGGCGGTCGTCTCCCGCAAAATTGCCTATCGCATTCGCGCTTTCGAATGATTGTAACGACGGGTCTTACGCTCAAGTTCGATACGAGAAACTCGTAGTATTCCGCAGCTTGGTACGAATAGCAGAAGTGAGCATGCTTGGGATTTCATTTGGTGGACAAGTGCGCTGAGACACTGACCTGCGATGCAGAGATGGCGAACATTGCCGTTGACTGTCTGAATCTAATTCAGTATCAGTCCATTCTCCCTTCTTGACAATTCTGTCATCGCCTTGTCGGCGGAATAGTCGCGTCAATTCGTACATCCATCTCTTGTGTCGCACAACGTGAAATCCTCTGGACTGAGAGTGTGGATGATTGCCGTTTCATCTCTTTTCAAGCGTGTCAGATTCATCGCTTTCAGCCTCTTTTTGGCTGGTGCAGGGACGGTGCCGATTGCAGCTCAAGAATCTGCAAAGCCTCCGGCGCCTGATGCCCCGGCGATGATCAAGATTACGTTGCCGCCGGAAACAGAGCTGCGAACGCTGATTGATTTTGTGAGCGTACGGCTTGGCGTGCAGATCCTTTATGACGAGCAGGTCGCCAACAAAAAGATTTCGATCAATGCCCCTCAACCGATTCCCGCCGACACGCTGGTTGATCTATTGAAATCCGCATTGCGGATGAAGGGATTGGCCCTGATCGATGCGGAAGTGAAAGGGTGGAAGCGGATCGTCATCGCCGATGATCTGACACGTTTCGCCGAACCGGAACGCAAGGGGCAGGCGGTTGACGACATTCCTGGCACCACGGCTGTTACTCAGACGTTTTCTCTCACACACATGTCGCCGGCGAAGATCAAGGCAATCATTGATCCCTTTTTGTCGAAGCAGGGGGCAAATGTCATCACGTTTCCCGACAAAAATCTGTTGATTGTTACGGACTATGCTTCCAATTTGAGGCGGATCTCGCAGTTGATTGTGGCGATTGATCAGGCTGGCCCCGAGCGATCGCTTAAGTTCTATCAAGTCGAGTTTGTGAGCGCCGAACAACTGTCTCAGCAGCTCACTCAGTCGATCGCATCACGGTTTGCCCCTCAAATCGAAGGAATGGCTCCGGTCACAATTACGTCTGACAAGCGTACGAATCAACTCATCATCGTCGGCACCTCACAACAGGTTGACGATGTGTTGCGTTTGGCGAAAGCGTTCGACGTTGCGCTAGAACAGCGGACTCAGGTCTACTCCTTCAAGTTTGTGAATGCAGAGCGAATCGATCGCCTGATCAAAGGGATGTTCGACCCCGCGATGTTGGATCGCCTCTACCGTTCTTCAATTGATCAAGAAGACAATTTGCTGATCGTCACAGGCACAGATGAGATCCACTTGAGAATTGAGCAATTCAAGAAGGAAATGGACCTCGAAACGAAACGCCCCGGAAGCGGCGTGAAATTCTATCGACTGACGTATGCCGCCGCAGAAGATGTGTTGAATACACTTCGCTCGATTGACCAGCGGAGCGACACCGGTTTTGGCAATAACTCTCAACGCGGTGTTTCCTCACTGGGGCGCGGTGGATTTGGTGGATCGAGAAGTGACGGCGTGAATGAAACGCCAAACGATTTCGTGCCCGGCCCGAACAACCCCAATCAGCCTGGAGCACCATCAAATACGCCACCCGCGCTTCGCCAGGATGGCTCCAACTCCGCAGGCGAGGGCAATCGCACGGGGATGACCGGACAGGGAAGCGGTCGGATGCTCGGCAATGACATCGGGGCCGGTGCAATCGGCGGGAATCGCGCACGAATCTCTGTCGATAAGAACACGAATTCCATCATCGTGATTGGGGATCGCGCGACCCAGCAAACATACGAGGAATTAATCAAAAAGCTTGATCGCCGACGGCCTCAAGTCATGATCGAAGCCAAAGTTGTCGTCGTGGACACCAGCGACAATTTTTCGTTAGGCGTCGAATTGTCGGGAGCGGGTGGGACGGTAAGAAAGCTTGTCCAGTTTACTTCGTTCGGGCTGAGCACGGTCTCGCCGACGACTGGCGCGTTGGCCATTATTCCTGGTCAGGGATTCAACTGGACGCTCGTTGATCCCAACGGCGCAAATGCCGTTGTTCGGGCGCTGTCGACTCACAGTCGAGCGAAAGTCACGTCGGCTCCGCAGCTTTTGGTTAACGACAATGCGACGGGCAATCTTGCCAGCGTGACCGAAGTGCCCTTCACGAGTGTGAATGCCTCAAACACCGTCGCAACGACGAGCTTTGCAGGATTCGCCGAAGCCGGGACGACGATCAAAGTCACGCCTCGGATTACGGATGATGATCATCTTGAGCTCAAATACAACGTCGCACTCAACAGTTTCACCGGCAGCGGGTCAAACGGTGTGCCACCGCCGCGACAGACCGACGAAATCCAGAGCGTCGTTGTCGTGCCAGACGGCTACACCGTGATTGTGGGTGGCCTGACTCGGCAGAACTTCAATAAGGCGTTGAATTCGGTCCCAATCGTCGAGAATATTCCGATCATCAACTTATTGGCCGGTTCCCGTACACGAGGGCAAAGCCAGACGACGCTCTTTATCTTCCTTCGCCCCGTGATCCTTCGGGACGACAAATTCCGTGACTTAAAATTCTTGTCGGACCGCGCATTCCCGAAAGTGGACGAGCCTGGGAACTATCCACGCCCCACACCACTTCTGGTACGGTAACGTGTCGATTGGGGGAACTCTCATTCAGAGATTTCAATGATGGAGATCCAGACCGAGGAGACTGTCGGGACGCCTCAAATGGTGTCGTCGGAGTGGTTTCGCCTTATCGCGGAGGAGGGCTCCAAGTTGGGCGGCGCCGTGCCGTTGGTGGATCGGACAAAGGACGAATCCCCTGCCGCCCACACACGCCGAGCGGCACTTCCCGAGCAGTTGGTATTGCGAGCCACCGCGCGTGTCTTGAATCTTCCGGTGTGGGAAACGCTCACTGGATTCCGTCCTGCAGTGACCTTCATTCGGGAATTTCCAATTGGCTTTGCCCGTCAGCATCTTGTACTGGCGGGACTCAATGACGCTGATCAACTTTATCTGGTGATGCCCGGAATCGAAGGCTGGCCTCATCTGGATACAGTTCGTCGCGTCCTTCAGAAAACCATTCTGCCTGCATTCGCGCCTCGCGCGGAAATCCTCAAGGCGATTAACGCAGGGTATGAGCAGCAAAGCACCGAACCGGATGCGGTGCTCGACACAATGCTCGATGGCGATGCCGCGACGAAGTTGCAGGCATTTCAGCAGCGAGAAGACCTGCTCGTAACGAACGGTCAAGCCCCTGTCGTCGAATTGGTGAACCTGATTCTGCTGGATGCGGTCAAAGCTGGAGCGAGCGATGTGCATTTTCAGCCCTACCGCGAGAAGCTGGTCATTCGATTTCGCATCGATGGAATTCTATTCGACGCCCATTCCTTGCCGAAGGGGATTCAAGAGGAAGCGTTGAGTCGAGTCAAAGTCATGGGGAAAATGAATATCGCAGAAAAGCGATTGCCCCAAGATGGACGAGCGACAGTCACAGTCGGTGATCGATTAATCGACCTGCGAATCGCGTCGTTGCCCGGTAGCTATGGGGAACGCGTCGTGCTGCGGCTCTTGGATAAGAGCGCTCGCACCTATGACCTAACGGCTGTGGGATTGGGTGACGAGAATTGTCGCCGGTTTCGTGAGTTGATTAATCTTGAGCATGGCTTGATCCTCTTGACCGGGCCGACGGGAAGCGGAAAAACGACGACCCTCTATTCAGCTCTCTCAGAAATCAATAGTCGTGATCGAAACGTCGTAACCTTGGAAGATCCAATCGAATATGAGATCGACGGGATCAGTCAAACACAAATCAACGTCAAAAAGGGAATGACTTTCGCAAGCGGCTTAAAGAATGTGCTGAGACAGGACCCTGACATCATTATGGTCGGTGAGGTTCGTGATCACGAGACGGCCGTGATGGCGATTCAGTCCGCGCTAACGGGGCATCTTGTGTTTTCGACCCTGCACACGAACGACGCGGCGAGTGCCGTCACGCGATTGCTGGACCTCGGAATTGAGCCGTATCTCGTCAGCAGTTCCTTGTTGGCCGTGCTGGCGCAGCGACTGGTTCGGAAGGTCTGCGTCGAATGCAGTCATGACGACACAATGACCCAGGAGCAATTGGAGCAACTGGGCATCGCAAGAAACTCGCTGAAGACGATCAATTATCAACGTGGAAAATCGTGCCCCGCTTGCAGACAAACCGGGTATCGTGGACGTCTGGCAATTTGCGAGTTGCTGGTGGTCCAGGACTCCATCCGCAAGAAAATTCAAGAACGAGGCAGTGCGTCAGAAATCCGCGATGCGGCCATGCAAGGTGGCATGCAACTACTACTTCAAGATGGTCTTGAGAAGATCATGAGTGGCGTCACGACTCCTGAAGAAGTCGCTCGTGTGACCGTCCGAGCCGATCTCTGACACCCGGCGATCAATCCAAAGCCGACGCCTGGGCAACGAAACCCTCCGGCGTTCATCATGGCTCCACAGCGGAGTCGCTCGCAATTGTGGCTCGTCCAGGGGCGTCGTTGATCTGGGCTCCCTCAAGCGCCGGTGGCGGTGGAGGCGGCACAAACTCAGGTAGATCGGTCGTTGGTGGCTCGCTGGGATTCATTTCTGGCAAGGCCGGTGCGACGGGTTCTGGCTTCAATTCATGAAGTAGCTTTGGTGTCGCCTTTGGAACGTCTGAAGAGGGTTCGCTGCTGGCAGCCGAGCCGACAAATTGAATCGGCTTTCGGCCGAGTTGATCACGTGCCCACTCAATCCATTCAGGGCGACTATCAAGGAAGACAAGAGACTCCAGCAGCGGTCTCACTTCGTCGAGAGATTGTCCGTTCTTCAGTTGGGCACATGCCAGACTGCCAATAACGGCCGGGTCACGTGGCGCGAGTGCCATTGCCTGTTCGTAGTACACGATCGCATTGTCGAGTTTGTCGGCTTCTTCGAAAAGTTGACCCAGGTTATAAATCGGCTCAACCCGATCAGGCATTAGCTTCGCAGCATATTCGAACTCCCACGCGGCAGTGTACAACTGTCGCTGGAGCATATAGACAACGCCAAGTGTGTTATGCGCGGGGCCAAACGTAACATCTGCGACCATTGCCTTTTGCAGAAGCACTTGAGCTTCAGCGATCTTCTTAGAAGGATTGCAGATCGGATTATCGAGCACCTTCAAGGCTTTAGCATGCGCTTTCTCTGCGGCACGGGTGTCATATTGCGGGTTGGCTGCGACAGTTTCATAGTTCTGCTTTTCTGCAGTCTTTAGGAGGCCACAACCTGTGATCGCGTTTAGGATGCTAAGCATCGTCGCTAACAGTACTAGACGATTCGCAATTGACGCACAGATATTTGCTGGCTTGGTGTGATTTCTGCATGGTCCGGCCACGATGTCGTCCAAGAATAATAGGCCGGTCAAAACAGCCGCGCACTCGAATGGTCTACCGAATGAACACACATTCGCGATGGGATCGCTGAAGAAAATCAGGCCCATCTCGTGCGAAAACTAACGTGATAGAGAGGTTGTCGGAGAGTTTGTGATGCTACCGTCATAGACATAACAGGTCAATATGATCTGGGCATTCCACAACTCCTCTGTGTTTGATTGTACATCTGTTCCAACTGGCACTCGAAGCGACAAGGACGGAAGGTGCATTCCTGCACCGGTCTCTTCGAGGGCGAGTGAGAATTCCACCAACTGACGCAGCGGAATCTCGCGAAGTTCGACGCTCGTTTTCTGCTCCAAATGTGACGTTTTCTCGATACGGCGCGGGTCTCCGGGATCAATTCTCACGATTTGCTCCGGGTTGATCTTCGCTTGTTTCGCGGCGGTCTCGACCAGCCTGGCAAGAGCATCACTTGACCGCGTGCCCTCTTCGAGCTGGATTGGATGCTCACGAAGCTCTTCGATTTGGCGCTCGAGACGCTTGAGGTGCGTGAGTTGCCTGACGGCAGCCTGTGCCTGATCTGCAAGAATCCAGCAGTTCCAACCGACCCAGGCATTCGTGACAACGAGGCCCAATAGCGCCAACCAGAAGGCGGAATGCGTATTCAAAGGTGAACCACTCATGATTTGACTCCGGCGACTCTCGCGGGCAGTTGTGCCGAAATTCGAAACTCCACTCCTTTTTGCGGCAAACGATGGGTGCTGGGAGCTTCAACGACGAGATTCACCTTTCTCAGTTCATCGGCGATCCGATCCGCATCCGCATGTTCACGGACTTGCCCGACAACATAAAGTCGATCTTGCTCAATGCGGATCTCCAGAACGCGAAAACGCATGTCCTTAGGGAGAGAACGAAGAAGACGTTCGACCAAGCGGATCGATGATGTGTTGTGTGGAAGTTCGACAATATCACCCCGCATCCCGCGTAGTTTCGCATACTCTCCTTCGATACGTGTCTTCACGCCAACGGGTATCGGAGTTCCGGGAAAGAGTGATCGGAAGACCTCTGCCTGTTGATCACCGGCTTCAATTCGTTGATGGTTGAACTCTTCACCAAGTTGGAAGACACGAACGCCGATCGCCACAAGCAGACAGATCACACTCGCCTGCAGCAACCCGAGTGAGCGACCAATGAATCGATTTCGCTGGGGATGCACAAGCGTACCTCGTCGAAATTCAATCTTCGCTCGTTCCGCACCTGACAGAATTGCCACGGCACGACGAACGGCCGAATCAAGAACCGAGGCTGACGCGTCGTCGGAATTGTCGACGACCACGAAGTCGGGGAGTTCACGGATTTCACTGGAAAGCTCTGCTCCGATCCCTCGCAGAATGAGCGGCAACGGGATGCACTCATTCAGCGCCACAACCTGCAGCTCTTGGATGACAGATGCCGGGGGCTGGGGAACATGGCGCCAAAGCACAGGACGTCTTCGGTCAATCATCCACAGCTCCACCGAATCTTCGTTGGACTGCAAGACGAAGAAGCGAGCCTCTCGGATCGCGAGATGTTCAAGGTCCCAATCCAAGGCGAGTCGCGCCAGCGGCGAAATTGACTCGACGAGAACTCCGAGTTCTTCAAGTTTCCGAATCAGCAACTGAATCGGATCATGAAAGACGGCGACCGCAAATGCCTCTGCTTTCGAGGACTCAAAATCAACAACCACTTCCTCGGCCGACCAAGGCAGATGCGGTTCGAGCAGATAGGAGACAGCCTGATGATTTCGCGACTGTCGTTGACTCGGAAGCGGGAACGCCGCACTGAGGCAAAGTGGCGAATCAAGCGCGATCAGCACGCGATGCGCACCAGTTGCCCCAGCATTTAGGCCTTCGTAGATCCTGTTTGCCTCGTCCTGTGGCTGTGACCAGTCGAGCTCTGCAGAAGGGGATGCTTCAATTCCGCGAGTGGTGAACCGGGCGATTTGCCAGCAAGTCGATTTCAGAAGGATCACGACAGCGTTTGCCATCAGCGCGCTCCTTGATTCGAAACCGCGAGCTTCGTGACAACCTTATCGCGTTCGACGTTGACGACACCTTCTTCAATTGCCGAAATTGTCGCCCCTGTGTCAGAGGCGCCGATCTCGTCACCAAGCTTGCGGAATACAACCTCACCAGTTTGAAGTTGCAACATCGCCATGGAGTTCCCGGGCTCGATCATGGTTGCTAATAACCTTGCAGTAATCGGACGCGGGGGAGGGATTTCGACAACTTTCGGAGGGGGAGGAGGTGGCGGTGGCGGATCATAGAGAGCGCGACGCAAGGGCTGCTGCCAATAGCTTTCAAAATCGCGCACCGTAAGCTTCTGTTCGAGCACCTGGGGTTGGGGTGTAGAACTTCCTTCGGAACTCCCGAAACTCCGGCGATGTTGTTCACCTGGCGTCTGAGTCAACTCAACGGGTATTGGCTGCCAAAGCACAATGGCCGCGGAGAGAAAGACCGCGAGCGCAAGGCAGGTGACGATTCGGCGTAAAAGACGCGGGCTCATACTTCAACTCACCAATGAAACGTCTCGAAGGACGAGGGATTTCCATTTCCAGAACGATCAATTGTCAGAGAGGCCCATGTTCGGCGAGCGCTTTGAACCGTGATCCAGACCGCAAATCGTTTTGAATCGACGGCCAGAAGTCGCTTGAGCACCGCCTCGTCTTTGTTGTTGAGGTTAATTTTCTTAACCAAGGTGTCTATGTCTTCAAAGCCTCCTTGACGCCGAACGCCCAACACCCGCGAGATCGAATTCTCGCTGACGGCCCCAGTGAGCAAGAGTCTGACTGTGCTGTCCTGTGCTCGGCTCAGATTGAGCTTGCCCGTTCCCCAGCAGGTTAACTGGACGGTTGCGGCTTGGAGTCGACCGATTATTTCGTCCGCCTGACTCTCACCGCGGAGATCAAAAACTTGTTCCCAGGTCTGAAACGCGACCGCTTTCTCGTTCTCTGGGTCTCTTGGCGGCCATCGGACTGCGACCGGCAAACCACTCGGTCCTGCCGCTTGTTGCGTCACACTTGAGAGCAAGTTTTGTGGATCGCGCTCACGACGAGCAAGCGTGTTCAAATCGATCTTGGCATCTTCGTCCGACAAGCGGACCACGAACCGAAGTTCTCCTAGCGTGAGGTTGACGTCCACGATCTGCCGCAGAGGCCACAATTGCCTGACGTTTGATCTGCTGACGTCAATCCCGTCTAAGAAGTTCGCTGGATTCGCGAGTGCAAGACGCTCCAGGCTGCGCATTCCCCAACGCCGTTGGAGATCCTCTTGTGCATCCGCGACGGTCCGTGCCAGCTCAAAGCTCTTACGGGCAAATCCCGCAGCAGTAATACTTGTCACGAGGATCAAGACAAGCACCATCACCAGCACAAACCCGCGTCGTTGCAGCGAGATCGGAGGGGGCTCTGAGAACATTCTATGCCACCTCTCTAACGCAATGAGAATGTTTTGGAAAACGATGAAAACGCGGCCCCCGTCGACGTCAGACTCACATTCACTTCGCTGGGAAGCGGCCCGTTCGGTAGAGCTGGCAGAGCCTGGTCGCGGACTGATGCATTTGTTCGATCCGATGCTGGTCCAATCGTGATCTTTGACACATCCAGGCAAACGAGATCGGAATAGCTGTTGTCAATATTCAACGATTCGACATGAGACTCACGACGAAACAGATGCGTTCGATCACCAGTCGCAACGATGAAGTATTCGACGAGACATGGACAATGAATGGGCATTCGGGTTGAGAGATCTCGCCCAGCGAATCCTGCCAATTCGATTCCTGCCTCGGTTGTGCGAATCGATCTTGAGTTCTGTAAATCCCATCGCAATACTTCGTCCAGACGCTGTTGCCATGGATCGGGAATTCCATGTGCACGTAGGGCAACCGACTGTGCCTTTGAGACAGACGTCAATAATCCAAGAACGGCCGCCATCAGCAACGTCGAGAGCACGGTCGCAGCAAGCAACTCGACAAGCGTCAGGCCCAATCGATGGCACCGCGCAGGCATCTTCCTCCTTATGCGATCGGCCAGCCGCCCAGTTTGCAGTGTGGGAGACTTGTTCAAGAAGGGGGCAAGGGCTGACATCATTGGGTTTCACCGTTTGACATCGGCATGAGAAGCTCTACAGCAGCGACGACTCGACCTTCGGAAAGACCGTTCGGTGCCAGTATTTCGAGACGTGAGGTTTGTGCCCCGATCGCCATCAGGTCTTGTACCTCCGTGGTGGCAACCATCCGCCAACTCCATCCTTGCGGATCAAATAGTGCTCCCTGTTGGCCGAGCAAGGGAAGTCGAGACGCTGCCATCCACTCCGACAGCAACTCATCGGCAATTCGGATTGCCTTCATCCGTTCCTTCGCGTTTCGAACTTGCAACGAGTGCGTTCGAAACGACGTCAGAATGGCCACGAGAACAGTCGCCAACAATGCGATTCCCACGACGACCTCAACCAGCGTCATTCCCCGCTTTGACGGCCTTAATAAGTCGCATGACTTCAAACTCGCTCTCCTGTCGTTCAACCTGGCCAGTGGCTCCGACAAAAATCAGCCAGAGTGGTTGCTTGGGATTGCCGTGCCCAACGATTTCGATTGCGAATGTCTGACTGCGTCCCTCGGCAGAATAGTCAACCGTGACCTTTCCACTCGATGAATCCCTCGATTGAGACACAAATCGACGGACAGCCACACTCTCTCCGAGTGAAAGTTCTTTTCGATCGGCCTGACTCCTTCCATAAGCACGCTGGAGCTTACATGTTCCCAATTCGAGTTGCAGAGCAACGGGTTCGTCGTGGGTCTTCGCGTAGACCCGAGCGGATGCGTCGAGACTGATTGCCTGGCCAACAGCCCACTCGAATCGCGCCCGACGTGTCAGGCCGGAAAATCGAATTGTCACAGTTGCCGCAATGAGCCCGACAATGGTGATGACCACCATGATTTCGATGAGCGTAAAACCGACACGGCCGGTGTGACTCACCGGATATCGGGATTGCAACCTCGTCATTCACATCTTCGCTTTAGGGAGTGGGTTTGATTTGGTCGCTGAGATCATCGCTCGAAATGTCGGTGTCTGCGCCTGTTCCTCCTTCTCGATGATCCGCTCCGTACGACACAACTTCGTAGGCCCCCTTTCTGCCTGGCGACTGGTATTCGTAGGCATTTCCCCACGGGTCGACGGGAACCTTGCTGAGCAGTCCGTCCGCAAAAGCTGTCGACTTTTCCGTGAGCGCAGCAATCCCTTTTTCGTTGGTGGGATATCGATCAAACTGCGCGTAAAACGTTTCAAGTGCCTGACAGATCTTGGCAATTTCCATCTTTGCCACATTCTGTCGACTTCGAATCAGATAGCTTCTCACACTGATCGTGACAACACCGGCCAAGAGGCCGATGATCACAATCACAACCATGAGTTCAACAACCGTAAAGGCGCGTCGTTGCGCCTTCAGCGATCCTATGAAAGGCATTAACGTGTAAATCGGCCTTCGCGCCGGTCGCATCATAGACTCCGTTCGAAAATACTCCAACTGCGATCCTCGGTGCGCATCTTACCGGTTTCTAACAGTTCGAGAAGGTGGATTCGAGATTGAACAACTCACATCAGAGAACATTTCCCGCTTCAAGGATCGGCAGGATTGTTGCAAAAAGTATGAACCCCACAACAACTGCCAATACCACGATCAATATCGGCTCGAGTGCCGCTGTCAGGCGCGAGGTCGCGCTGGCAACCTGGGCTTCGTAGCCGCTCGCCAGGCGATTGAGCATCCGCTCCAACTCCCCTGTCTGCTGGCCCACTGTGAAGATCTGGATGACGAGTGGTGGAAAAATTCCGGTTGCAGTCAGGGCGACTCCGATGTCCCCCCCTGACTGAACCCGCAACCGAATGGCGTCTAAGGCATCCTTAAGAAGCACGTTTTTGGCCGTCCGCGAAGCTGTTTCAATTGCATCAACGAAGACAATTCCATTCTCCATCAAAGTGGAGATAATAATCGCCGCGCGCGCGATTTCCTGTTTCTTGGCCAGCGGTCCCAATATTGGCAGCGAAAAGAAAAGTCGATGCCAAATTCGCTTTCCTCTTGGCGTGTTGATGAATACGACGCCCCCGAAGACGATCGCTGCGGCAAGCGCACCTAGCCACCAGCCATGGACCGTCAATGTTTCGCTTAACATTTTTAAGACTCGAGTAGGCCAGGGGAGTGGTCGCCCCGAAGCAACGAGATTCTCGAGCAACATCGGTAGTACGACGGTCATGAGAAAGATCGAAACACTGAATGCCAGCAGGACAATGATGGCCGGATAAATCAACGCGGTCGTCACGCGATCCTTAAACTGCAGATACCGCTCGCGGAAATCCGCCAAACGGTCCAGCACTGTATCTAAAGTTCCTGCGTTCTCTCCGACCCTCACCATCTGGACAGTCAACTCATCAAACACCTCAGGATCGAGTTGCATTGCCTCAGAGAGATTGCTTCCTCCTGCCACCCGCTCCCGTAGCGTCTGAAGCGCCAACCGAAATCGACCAGTGTACTGCAAGCAGATGGTATCGAGGGCATCAACTAGGCCGATGCCGGTACTCAGAAGGGTCGCGAGATCGCGGATCGCGGACGCAACCTGCCCTGCACTTCGAGCTCGGGGGCGGAGGAGCTTAATGACACTCCGTGATGATCGCATCCGCTGTTCGTGAATTGAAAGGATTGTGAGGCCGCGCAGTCGAAGTTGCACGCGCGCATCTCGTCCAGACTCAGCCACAACGGTCCCTGAACGATCGGTGGATTTCGCATCCAAGGCTTGGTAGTAAAAACTTGGCATGAAACTCCTGATATCAATCGAACGCATCGAGTGTTGCTTCAATGGCAGCCATACAGTCGGTGCATGCAAACTGTACCCACCAATCACTAGGGCAGCATTCTGCAGTGGCCCGTTGAGTTGCCATTTTCAACACGTGTTCTGTATGCCGGCTTTTAGATCATTCGACCAGCAATGGCCAACTCAAATTCGCAAACAAGTCGCGGGATGCGTGCCCAAATGATCACCACCTCTCCAGCCGCTGGCGTTAAGAATGTGCTGAGAAATTCACTACTTCAACGCTCATCTCATGAAATGAAACACTCGAACTGCGGCAATCTGCAAAATGCGCATTACAGAATTGACAGGCATGTTTTTTTTACTACGATCTCGAGGGTCGCACAACATCGTTGTCGACGCAATCGCAGAATATGCTTCTACTCACTAATCGTATCGATGTGAGTGTGGCATCCTTTTTCGATTGCAGTTAATCGTCTCTTAACTGCTCACCAATCAAGCTGTTGGTATTCAAGTTAGTGTAACTTGCCTGCGCATTTTCGCGCGCACTTGCGTGTGATTCTTTTTGCAGCACACGCAACCACGGAGGGGTCTCTATGCGCAGTCGTGTCCTTGCGCTATCGCATTGTGTCATGATGTCTTTGTGTGTTTCGCTTAGCTTATCAGCCATTGCAGATGCGCAATTAAAGCTTCCCGTTGGTTGGCAAGAGTCTTCGCCAATAGATTTTGCATTGGCAATTCGCTCACTCCGCGAGCAAGATGCGATCAATTTGCTATCCGTCGATGAGAATGAAGCCGCAGTGCAACGAGGAAAATCGCTGTTCTTGGCGACCGACCTTTCCGGTGCGACAATCTCGTACCAGACGCTCGAGATGCTTCATTGGCTGACGAGATTTCGCCTTTCGCCAGAAGAGGTTGCAAGGACTCGTTCGACAATTTTGGCTCGGAACGATGATTGGACGGGCCAGCCGTTTGAGGAAGTGTGGGCCAAGTGCTGGATGCTGTATCGACTGAAGGTCGATGCGCCGCCACGGATTGCAGAGTTAAGACGCTGGGTTTCTGCGGGGGGAAAGCCCGACCAGATCCCACCTATGGAGTTGCAGCACGATATGGTGCGGCAATGCTTTGAGGAATTGCACCTGATCAATGGACCATTCTCGGTGGAATGGAATGGCTTCGTCACGGCAAGTCAGTCTGGCGCACATGTGTTTTCAATCAGCCCCATCAACGTAAACTCTAGCAATCCAGATCAGCCGATCAAATTCGCGATGACAATTTCCGTTGGCGGGCAAAAAAAACTTGATTCCTCGCCAACCGAAGAGTCGTCCAGTGGTGTGGCTGGGGGCGGAGCGTGGACAAGCTCCTCATCTCCTGTGCAGTTAGTAGCGGGGCGTCCAGTCGCGTTTCGAGTGACCGCGACTGCAAATGTCGCCGAGGTGCCAGACTCCATCCTTCATGCAATCGTCTCATGGAGCCGAGACGGAGGGCCACAAGTCGTTCTCCCTTCTTCATCACTGACTCTACCCACGACTGGAGAGCCGGGGCTTGCGGCGACCTATTCATGGCAGGCGGATGGGCAGCCCAGGGTTTTGAAACGAGTCGACGCCAACATCGACTTTGCCTGGGTCCACTCGCCGATCAAGCTGGCGGTGAACACGGCGACAGCGAGCAAGCTTTCAGATGTGATGTGGGCCACACTGACATCCCCCGCCTATCTCCAGTCATTGCTGGATTCGCAATTCAAGATGCACCCATTCTTTAAGGAGCCTGACGATACATCTTGTGGACTGTCCACGGAGCGCCGAAAGGCATTTCACGAGCTCTTGCTGCAGACTCCGCAGTTGCTCGATACGGTCAGCGTCAAGCTTGCGGTCGATTTCTACCAAGCACACCGAGCTGGGGCACCCGAAACGGCACTTGATGTTTTCGGTGTCTGGGCACAACGACATGCGGATTTGATGTGCAAGTTTGGAGATGGTTCCGAATTTGACGCGGATACCCGGTCTCAGCTCGCCGGAATGGCGATGCTGACGACATTGCAGTTGCCACATCACGCAGCGCGATTGCAAAACGAATACTTACAATTGCCCGACGGGCGCTGCTCTTTACCTGTCGCGTATGCACTCGCCTCCTCCTACTTGGGTCGGCAGAAGCTTGAAGAATGGACTGCATTCCTCGATACGCGATTGTCGGATTCGAGTTTGGTAGGTGACACGCGTGTCAATTGGCTGATTGCCCGTGCCTATGCTGAAGAGATCCGATACATGCCGCAGAATCTCGACTTGAGTTGGAACACCTATCGGAGTACTCGAGCTCTCGACGGACAGGTCTATTTGGAGCAAGCGCTCAAGGCCGCGAAATCACCGGCGACGATTTCTCGAGCCACATTGGAAATTGCGGCCCGGCTCGTTTGGGGCGGACAGACTCAGGCCGCTCAAGATTTGCTAACCAAGACGTCAAAATCGCTACCTGTCGAGGAGCAGGCGAAGCTATCAGTAGCAATCGCACAAGTGATCCGACTGACGAATTTGCGATCAGAATCGGCTCTGAATCAGAGTTTGGAAGCCCAAAAAGCCTATCTCAGCGTGCTCAAGCAGAGACGCGATCTGGCGGCAGCCAAAGGTGATACAGCGACAGCTCAGCGTTATGAAGAGTTGATCAGTAAGGCGAGCCAAAGCTCCCGCTGATTCGAAACGATGGCGTTATCAAGCCATTTTCCTCTGGGCAGCAATACATAAGCCGATCGTTCCCTAGCGTTAGAAATTGATTGGCCACCATTGAGGTCGTCGCGACTTGGCGATCTTCAGGACGCTTCATTCGCGGCCCCTCCGGGGCGCATTGAGATGCCCTCTCTCTTGGAAAGAATCGAGACAATAATGCGAGCCTTTATTTCTCACATTCGCGGTATGCGAATCGCTCATCCAATTCATCAAATCCTCCATGTCAACCTCGTACTATGGATGATCCCAGCACTGATTCTGCCAGTAGAACTCTTGTTGGTTCCGTCAGTCTCTTATGCCACAGTACCGGGGCCGAACCCTTCTTCAAACCCTCCACCTGGCGGCAGGTGCCAGTCAGGTGGAAACTCTAATCAGGATCCTGTCGGGGACTCCAGCGGTTCTGATGACTCAAATTCGTCTGAGTCTGACTGTGACCCCCTCCCTTCAGGCGATGAAGTCACTGGGGAACCGGACGACACCCCTGGAGGTGACACACCAGAGGGGGAGGAGCTCGATCAGTGCTCGGACCCAATTACGGCACCGTACACGACAAGCGACCCGATCTTTTTGCGTTTTGGATCTGCGATCGAAAAGGCCACCGATCTGCATCTGTCGGCTGCGGGGATGAATTGGGCGTTGATGCGAAGCTACTCGAGCAACGTCGAGGGCTTCACGTGCTTGGGAAACCGATGGCTTTCCACCGCAAATGACCTACGGTTGAATATTCATCCTGCGCCATCAGGCGGATCGATGGTCTCTTTAATCGTCAACGCGACTTCCCAACGCAGTTGGGATACCGCGGCTCCCCAACTGCCGGATAGTACGCTCAGGCTCACCGCGGCGGGCTCCAGCTATGTCATCACAGACAAGCTAAAAAACGTGAGATACGTGTTCGACTCGACTGGGAAAATCCTCGAGCAGTCGACACTTCAACTGACCGATCGCGGATTGGCCGCGACAACTTATACTTACAATTCCAACGGAACGCTTCAGCAAATCACAACTTCGGCAGGACAGGACTATTCTGTCGAGTTTACCTACCACGTGAGTAATCCCTCGCTGCTGGTACGCGTTCAGGTAAAAGACGCACTCACTGCAGGCAATCTGTTACAGCAGGTCGACTACACGTACTACCATGATGTCGTCGGTCGTTCGACCGACCTCGGGACCACTAACGATCTGGTGCAGGTCAAGGTTGCCAGGAAAGCGACGTCGGATCCAGCGGGGACACTGTCAATTATTCGATACACACAGTATCGCTACAGCCCCGGTAGCTTGCTGAAGGCCGTATTCGAACATGCCGACATTCAACGAATGATGACGGCGCTATCGCTCAGCACTCCCGAAAGCGTGATGACGCTTTCGGATCTCTCCGGAACACCGAAAGTCAATACATTTGCGAATCGAAGTTTCACATACTACACCGCCAACGTATCGACCTCCTCGATCAATACTCCGTTTGCAACTGGCGAAGATCTCAACGCGACCTACGGCGGTGGTGAATATAGCGAATACAACTACGTTGCAAGTGAAACCATTCGTGGTTGCGGATCATGCAATTCCACAGGGTCCCTCAAGAAACAATATTTCTATACCTCGCGAGTCAGTCAGGGGGCTGCGAACGGTGTCAATCATATCGTCATCGAAGACACACAAGATTCGAGTGGCGTCGCCAAGTATCGTACAATTTACGGGCTTGAGTTCACGGGACGATTGCTGCGAAAAGTGTTCATTGAAAATCCCGTCAGCTCACCAAAATACTGGTGCGAATCTTGGACGATGACTGATAGTACGACACGTTCCACCTACTTGACGGGTTCACATCGATACCCAAGTGCGCACACTGTCGTTACGACGGCGTCCAACTTGAGAACGTTTTTGCATCCATACGATGGCACGAGTTGGGCGAATGACACGAGTACACTCAATTCGACGTCAGGACTGATTCGAACGCATTCGTTCAATACGAATGGGCAGAGAACGGATTCTTTCGTGCAGAATGGATCGGCGGGCACTCCATACTATGTTGCCGCGTATGATTTTGGAGACACGACGAATCCCAATCTCATCACGGCTCGTTATGACTACCCGACTCAGACAACCTCGCGATCTGCCGGCAAGCAACGGTCCTATAGCTATACGTTCTATGACACTGCACATCAGCAACTCAAGACGAGGACGACAACCTGGCCCACGATTTCGGCGTCGCAGAATGGCTCTGGCGTTGCGACAACAACGAGGGAGTATTTCGACAACCTGGGGCGACTTCGATGGACTCAGGATGGTGAAGGTTACATTGACTACTACAGCTACAACCCGAAGACCGGACGATTGGCATACTCCGCGACCGATGTGGATCCAGCGTCTCCGGGAAGCGACATCACCAGCGGATCGACGGGAAATTGGGATGCGGTCACGTTCGGCGGTGCAAATACGAACGCTCCAAGTCGAAGTGGTTCGCTACCGAGCCCATTGGCGTTGGCCAATAAACGGTACTACGACGCGCAAGGTCGCTCGACACAAGTCATTGATGCCAGTGGGGCGTTTCATTTCGTAGCCTATTCCAACACCCAAACGGTTCAATTCCCGTATTGGAATAGCTCGACCAATAAGAGTGAACTTCCGATCCGAGTGACCCAGTTCAATAGCAGCGGTCTGGTGACAGACAAGGTTCGCTTGCGGATTCCTTTTTCGACAATTTCCACGTCATCTGGGGTTCCAATTAGTTTTTCGACAGTCCCTTCGCAAAGCGACTATGTCTCTTGGACGCGAACGTCATATGACCCAGTGGGGCGGCTTTCGTCTGTCGATCGCTATGCGACGATCCCCTCTTCAGGTAGCGGGACATTGGGTTCCGATTATTACCGGAGCATCGTCCAATACGACTCTCTCGGACGGTTGCAGTACGGTATTGATGTGATCAAAGGATCGGCTTCAGGGAATCGGGTGGAGCAGGTTACGCAACTGGTTTACGACACATTAGATCGTGTCACACAAGTGAATACCGGTGTCAGCGGTGATTCCGCTGCCAATAGCCATGACATGACGGACAACTATGACGTCTATCCAACGTTGCGAACCAGAAGCCAGGTTGTCTACGACGGAGGCGGGGTCGGTGATGGGCACGTCACCAAAGGGCGGGAGTTCTTCGGTACGGGAAGTACCGATTACACCGGTACGAATTATTTCAGGACGTATCGAGGCGATCTGCGGGGTATTGAGCCGTTCTATGTCAGCAGTTCTACTGAAACACCGATCGGCCCTTATTCGGTCAAAGATGTCGATTGGCTAGGACGGACGACCACGGCCTCAATTTTTAATACTGCGCCGACATGGTCTACTGTGTTGACGGGTGACGGATACAGCGCGTACGCCTCCTCGACAGCGACGAATAGAAGAACCCAAGTCGACACGCTCTACGATGATCTTGGTCGCGTTTACCAGGCGAAGAAGTTCAAAATCGCAGCGACGACAGGAGCTGGCACCAACTACCTGTCTCGCAAAAATTACTTCGACCGAAATGATCAGCTCGTCGCGACTGGCATCGAGTACGCCAAGGGAACCGAAATCGCCTACGATGGTGCTGGGCGTGCGTATCAGCAACGAACCGTTGTTGCTCTAAAATCAACGCCATACACATCAGCTGCGTTCAACTACAACGCGCCAGCCCCCAAGCCATCCTTGAACTCAATGAGTGGCGGGGACTCAGGCGTCCTAACGCTTTATCACCAAAGCCTTGATGCCAATGGAAACGCATCGGAAGTCAATAGTTTAGAGGACAACCACGACGATCTGGCAGGTTCGTCTAAGGGGATCAACCTCACGAACAACAATGACTACGTTCGTCAGACGGAGTTTCGGTGGTTCGATACGGTTGGAAGGTTCACAACGTCGGCAGATTTTGGGTCTGGGGACGCGACATCTGGGGCGGGACAATGGAAATATGCTTCGAAACCAAGCCGACCTTCGACGGAGCCGACAGCTTCAAGCAATACTTCGCTCATCTCGCGGAGATCATACAACGCTGATTCGGGCATACCTGAAACCACCGTCGATCCTGCCGGGGTTACGACTAAGCGTTTTGTCGATCGCTTGGGCCGCGCAACGTATGTCGCTTCCAATTTCAATGACTTCAATGCGTCGACAGAGTCAGGTACTGGAGATCCAACTGATTCTTCCAAGGATCAGGTCACAAAATGGATTTACGATGGTCCAAAGCGCCTCAAGCAGTTAGTTGCTATGGATCCCAACGCGGATGGAAATCTGTCGGATAATCAGGTCACAACCTACTTGTATGAAGACGCGGTCAGTGCTGATCGAACGACGAATTCCATCTATCCAGACTCCACTGATACGACGTCGTCCGGCAGCGATCAAGTCAAATTGGCCTACAACGTCGATGGAAGTCTTAATCAGCGAACGGACCAGCGCGGTGCCGTAATTGGATATTCGTACGCGAGTACTCGTCTGCTTTCGATGCAGTCCGTTTCGACTTTGGGCTCGGGAGTCGACGGGAGTGTTCGCTCCATTGGCCACACATACGATAGCTTGCGTCGTATTCAGAAACTCACAAGCTACGCGAGCACTGCGGGGACTGGCTCCATCGTCAACGAGGTTCAGTTCGTCCCCGATGAAATGGATCAGATCGCGGTGACGTACCAGTCGCACAGCGGCGCCGTCAATACATCCACAACCCCCAAAGTGCAGTACGTCAACAACAATAACACGGCAGGTTCTGTCTTCAATAAGCAATATCGTCGTCAATGGATCACCTATCCCAACGGGCGGATTATCTATCACGACTTTGGCCCTGCGGGGAATCCCTACGACGTTCTAAATCAGGTTCGAACGATTCATGAGACGAACACTCTCGGAACGACTTTCGTTCAGTATGAGTACAACGGTGCAGGCTCGACGCTTGCCGGCGTGACGTTATCGGAGCCTTCTCTAAAGCTCGATTACTTCCAAGGTACGGTTGGTACGTACAAAGGGCGTGATCGCTTCGGTCGTGTGGTCGATCACTATTGGAAGGGTTCAGGATCAACTCCCGATGCTGATCGATTCCGTTACGGCTACGACTACGCGAGCAATCGAGTTTACAAGGACATCGATTCCTCGATTTACGCCACAAACACGAAAGACGAGGCCTACACGTATGACGGTCTCCACCGCCTGAGCACAACGAAAGTGGGAACGCTTTCAGGTTCGACAATCTCTGGCACGCCGGCTACAGAAGAAGCATTTACACTGGATGCACTGGGGAATTGGCCAAATTATTTGACCAAAGCGTCAGGCACGGCAACCCTCAATCAGACTCGGACAGCGAACTCCGCAAATGAAATTGCATCAATCTCTGAATCCGTCGGGGCGACCTGGGCAACTCCCGCCTACGACGCCGCGGGAAATATGACCACGATTCCCAAGCCATCTGCTCCCGCAGCGGGCTACACTGCGACATATGATGCTTGGAATCGACTTGTCAAATTGGTGGATACGTCAACCAGCCAAACCGTTCAGCAGAACCAGTACGATGGACGCAATTTCCGTGTGGTCACGCTGAGCTACTCCAGCGGCACCTTATCTGAGACACGACACGCATACTACACTGACGATTGGAGGTGCGTGGAAGAGCGAGTCGGCAGCGCAACGACGGCAGATAGGCAGTTTGTGTGGGGGGATCGGCACATTGACGATCTCATTGTCCGTGATCGAGGAGTCGAAAGACTGTATTCGCTTCACGACGCGAACCGGAATGTAACTGCGATTGTAGACGGGGCGGGAGTTACTCAGGAGCGATATGCTTACTCTAGCTACGGCGTGCCGATCTCCCTGGGCCCTAGCTTCGGATTACGGCCATCAAGCTCCTTCAATTGGGAAACACAGCTGGCAGGATATCGATACGATATCTCCACAGGCCTCAATCAAGTCCGCAACCGTTACTATAATTCGCCTCTTGGGGTCTGGTGCGAGCGAGATTCATTTGAATTTGCGGCCGGAATGAATCTTACGGCCTACTGCGCGAATGATCCTATTGGATTAGTTGATCCTTACGGAGAAAATCCAGAAGCGGACACGATAGCTCTCGGCCTTCCCCGGCACGTTCGCACAAACGGCCAGATAGGTAGTGCTGGCAATAAACTGTCAACTGTGGAGGAGGGGCTTCCTGAAGCCGTTGCATGGAAACGAGTTGGCGTCGAAGTACATGCCATTCAACCGGTTCCTGCGGCAGCTGCAAGAGGCACTTTTGGCTGGTGGGGTCGGCAGAAAATTGCTCCTAAGGTCTGCAGTGGTGTGCGAAGAATCAAAGGAAATTTGCCGATAAATAGTGAATATGCAGGGAAAAAATATTTCGACAATCTCAGCAAAGCGTTAAAAAAGAAGTATCCCAAAGGCGTCGATTTTACTTCGGGAGGTTTTCCAAATTTTACGCCATATTCGAAGAAAGATGTTCGAATAAAGTATAGTGGGACGCGAAATGGTGACTATAGGGCAGCAAACGAAGCGGCGGGATTCAAAAGGACGCCAGAGGGGTGGACGTGGCATCATCACGAGGATGTTGACGAATATGGATATGGTATGATGCAACTTGTGCCAACGGATTTACACGGTGCTGTGAAACACAATGGTGGCGTGTCGGTATTTACCGAGAAGTTTGGACAAAGAGGTTACAAGTAGAAGTTGACTCATGTGAGAGAATAGGAATGTCAGTTAAAATCAATGACAGTAAGCCACAGCTGTCCAAAAAAAAGCTTTCTGCAGTTGAAAAGCGGTTGAAAATCGACTTGCCTGAAGACTATCGCCAATTCATGCTTACCCACAATGGTGGGTGGCCTGAGCCTAGTGAGTTCAAATACGGGGACGGACCATACACGGATTCGTGTGTAGATTGGTTCCTATCAATTTATGATGGGGAATACTCTAATTTTGAAGAGTATTTCGAGCAATTCAAGGGTGATGAACCACGTATGCCTACAGAGCTTGTGCCTATTGCACTTGATCCCGGTGGTAACTTAGTGTGCATTTCGACGCATGGCCCTAATCGAGGAAAAGTGTTTTTTTGGGATCACGAAGAAGAAGCATCTGATGGACAAGTTCCTGATTACCGAAATGTGTATACTGTCGCAAATTCTTTTACCGAGTTTCTTTCGATGTTAACCACTCTGTGAATAGATAGGTGGAAGAATCAATAATGCAGTATTAGTGGTGAATGGCACTGTCTGGGCGCAATACATCCTAGTTCGACTGTCCCAGGTCGGTCTTGTTTTTGGAAGGTGAATGATACCAAGATATTGCTGATAAACCGTTGTGGCTGAGTCACTCGGGGAGGGAATGTCATGGAAGAACGATTTCGGCTGTGCCGCATCGAGCTTGAAGCGGAGTGCCAGATTTCCGCGAACCTCTTTTCGCGGACGTTTGATCGGCTTGACGCTTTTCTTGTTCCGTATTTGGTGAGCTTCCGGCGGCGTGAACAGCGAGGTCATGCTCTGCAGGCGATTCAAGGTCTGTGTTCTGGTCTGGAGCGCAAGAACAATGAGTCCATGGCCTACCTTTTTGGGTTGGATCGGAAAGTGATTCAACATTTTGTTGGCGAAGTCCGTTGGGACGACGCGGCCCTGCGGAAGACACTGGCGGAACAGATCGGCGAGCAGTTGGGAGAAGTGGAGGGTGTCATCGTGTTTGATCCCTCCGCGTTCCCCAAGAAAGGCGCTCAATCGGTGGGTGTCGCCAGGTAGTGGTGCGGCCGCTTGGGAAAGACCGACAATTGCCAGGTCGGTGTGTACATGGCCTATGTGACAAGCAAGGGACATGCCCTTGTTAATGGCGAATTTTTCCTCCCCAAGGAATGGACCAAAGACCGCTGGTGCCTCAAATCGGCGCGAGTTCCCAAGGCGCGCTGGTGTCACCAGACGCGACACGAACTGTGCCTCGCAATGCTCGATCGACACCGGGCACGGCTGCCTCACCAGTGGATCACCGGCGATGATGAAATGGGTAGGTCTAGCGATTTTCGTAGGGCTTTACGTGAGCGTGGTGAACAGTATCTGCTGGCTGTTCCCAGCAACACGCTGATCCGCGATCTCGAGTCGGCTGATCCGACTTACTGCGGCAACGGACGACCGCCGAAGCCGCCACACTGGAGAGCGGACCGCTGGCAGCGAAAACAATCGAAAGAAAAGTGGATTCGAATCGATGTCGGTGATGGGGAAAAAGGGCCGACCATCGTTGAGGCAATCTCGCATTGCGCCGCTTCCAGCAAACGAGGCCGCGAGAACGAAGCGGATGAAACGCTGATCGTGATTCGTTCCGAAGATCGCGACAGCAAGGTGACCAAGACCGACTACTACTTGAGTAATGCATCCCGCGAAACCTCGCTTCATGAATTCTGTCGCGTCGCCAGAGCAGAGCACCGAATCGAAGAGTGTTTCGAGCGAGCAAAAGGGCAGGCGGGACTTGCGGACTATGAGGAAAACAAAGGGGTCAGGGTGCGCCAGCAGAAGCCGGAGGAGCGTAGCGAATGCGAGTTTCGTACAAGGTAAGATCTAGCCAATCGCCTTGGCCTCGAGTGATGCGTT
>NZ_JH636434.1:1907812-1929983 GCF_000255655.1 Schlesneria paludicola DSM 18645
GGGGATGAGCATGGGGGCACAGCATCTTCATCGGATCGATTGAACTTCGATTCAAGGAATGTTCTATTTTCTTCGGTGTGGTGAATGAAAAGATTCTGCTGATGAAGGGGACCTTGTCATGGCTCGCCTGTCTCGTGCGGAGGTCTTTGCGCCGGATGAGATCGCGATCGTGCATGTCGTGAATCGCGTGGTGCGGCGCTGTTTCCTGCTGGGAACCGACTCGGTGACCGGCAAGAACTCTGACCACCGCAAAGCATGGATCGAGCAGCTTCTCCAGCAGTTCGCGGCGCAATTTGGAATCGACCCTTTGGGCTTTGCGATTCTGTCGAATCACTTTCATCTGATTCTGCGTTCGCGTCCCGATGTCGTGGCGACGTGGGACGATACGGAAGTCGCTCGGCGCTGGCTGATGCTCTGCCCGGTGCGGAAGGATCGCGAGGGTCTCCCCGAAGAACCGAACGAGGCGGAACTGAATTCCCTTCGGAATGATGTCCAGAAACTGGAGACCATTCGGTTACGTTTGAGCGATATCACCTAGTGGATGCGACTGCTTTGCCAGAACGTGGCGGGGCCGCGGAAATCGTGGCCCCGCCACGTTTTGTGGCAGCGCCGACTTGTCGGCTGCCAGCAACGTGGATGGCACCGTCCGTATTTTCAAGTGCACGTATTTTCAAGTGCAGACCTTGATCTTACCGACGTGTGATTCCTTCCAATGCAGTCCCTCGTGAGAGACAGCTTCGAATTCATCTGGTGATGCAGGTCGCGTGCGGACGATATCGCTTTCAGTCGAAATGCCGAGTAGTGCCAGTTTTACGGGAGTGTCCTCCCGTGAACGGCAAAAATGTGCGGATGGTGGCGCCCCGTCCATCCGAGCAACAACCGGTTCATAAGGATTCCCGATGGCCAATTCGAATATTCCCCCAAATGGGCAATTCGTTGTTGATACTGAAAAACAACAGTTGTTCTTTGGTGACGGTGTCACAGAGGGTGGGTTAGTTTACAGAAGCGCTGAGTCTTTGGGAGCCAAACTTCGTAGTCTGGCCGCCGCTGCGCCAGCGACAAATCCCTACGCCAAGCCTCCCATGTTCCGTTTGCTGCCCTGGAAGTACGGCATGATTGTTAATCAGGGAATGATGGTGGCAAACGGTGGCAATGCGTTCGTCGCCTACGCAGCCGGAACGACCGCCACTTCGGGTAACGGCCCGACGAATACGAGTGCATCTGGAGCAGCCGATAATACAACGGGCTGGATTTATACCGGCCCGATCGAAATGACTAGCGATGTCGGAGTCACTGACCCCGCATGGACGGGCTCGCAGGAGTACACCGCAGGGGCACTCGCCATCAACGGAAGCAATCTGTATGCGTGTATCGTAGGTGGCACATCCGCTTCGTCTGGCGGCCCAACGGGCACGGGGGTTGGTATTGCCGACGGCTCGGTGACGTGGAACTACTACGGTCCGGTGCGCTCTCGCACATTTGACTTCGATATCCCAGTCATCACTGCAGGAACAACAGCCCCCTCGGGCCTCGGTAATCTTTACAATGGCAGCGTTGCGTATAACACAGTGTACCCCGGCACTGTGCTGGGAATCTGGCTTGTCACAGGCGGTACAGGCTATGCGGTCGGTGATTTGTACTACCCGAATGGCGGGACATTCACCACACAGGCCTCGTTCAAGGTGACGGCGATTGGCGCTGGTGGAGTCATCACATCCGCCGACGTGCAGCAGGCAGGCTCATATTCAATTGGGCCAACGGTGAGCAATTCGCTTGGGGTGCTGACGCAGGGCTCGACGACTGGCTCTGGTACTGGCGCAACCTTCATTGCTCAGTTTAATGATCCGTTCTTCTGCAAATACCGCGGCATGTATTACATCGGAGATAATGCCGGGATCCTTCTTGGCGGGGCTTATCAGGCGTCTGCGGGGGTAACAAGCTCTGTGCTGCATGGTGCCATCGAATTTTACAGCGACACACCTCGAATTTCTTTCCGCGAAGTCACCAGCACTCAGGACTTTCAGTGAATCGTTGATGGTCGCCGAATCAAGATGGAAGGCCTGCAGCACGATCGCGTGTCAGGGGGCTACATCACACTGGACTGGACGGCATCTGGCGGTCGTAAGCGGCGTTTGTACCGTTTGGAAGTTCGCAACGGCAGCCCGAATTTGCGTGGCATTTATGTCGATACCAGCTCAACGGTTTGGTCTGCTGACGATGCCAACCGGGTGCGGGGCGTTATGATCGCCGATTCCATCTGGGCCGGTGCCAACTTTGGTCCATTCATTCCAGGTGGCTCAGTGTGCAACCTGCTCTCTCACGAGATGGGCTGGAACGACCTTTGGGATTTCGCCCAAGGCGGCACGGGCTACGTGAACCGCGGCAATACTCCTGGAGCTGGCAGTGAGACGTATGGCTATCGCGTCCCACAGGCCCTGCTCACGAAGCCCGACGTTTGGCTGTTGATGGGCACGACGAACGATCAAAACAACTATTCCACATTCCAGGCTGCTGTCACGTCCGCCATTGCCGCAATCCGGGCTGGCTCGAGTGCACCGATAGTTATCTTTGGCTTGTGGAGCATCAACGACACATCGTGGACAGTCGGTCAAAAGATCGCAGACTTCGAGGACTTCTTGAAGGCCGCAGTCGCCTCGTTCAGCGACCCGAATATTTTCTTTGTCCCTGTACGCAACGATCCGACGGGGCCGTGGATCACGGGGACCTGGAACAATGGTTTCAACACGAACTCCACGAACGCAACCGCATATATTGCCAGTGACAATGTGCATCCGCCAGATCCTGGCACGCAATATCTGGCAGCGCGCGTCGCGCAGGCGCTTCGCCAACAAATCCTGCCAAATCTCATATGAAAAATTGGCAGGTGCGCTTCGCCGTATGGCACTTGAGCTTTTCTAGCATGAAAGAATCGAAGGTGGCAGCGGCCCCGAGCTCAAGCGGAAAAATTCTGGAGAGTGGGCTTGCTCACAAAACGTGACAAATCCTCAAATAGGACCTTCGCTCGAGCTGGAGCGAGGTCGATTCCACCGGGGTTGACTCGCATACAAGTACGGGATTCAGGTTCGAAACGAAAGCACAATTGTCGCCGCGACGATCGCATTCAGCAGTGCAAGCAGCGCTGCGCATCTTGGTCCGCCATGTGTTGCCGTAGACACTGGCCGAGCCAATGATCTCAACTGTGATTCCGCCTCGACACAGGTACATTCGAATCGCTGCCGGTCGTCCCGATGACTCGTACCGCTGTCGTGAACCAGCTTATTGCGCATCGTGGCAATGAAGCGCACCTTCTTGACAAGTGTTTCTGGTATCGGCGTATTCTCAGAGTCAACGAGAATAAGTCAGTGTTGGGCTTTTGAACTCCAAAGCGGCTTGATTCGAATATCACGAAACTCCGCGCCGATGACATCGGCACTCTGGAGGAGGATTGGCCCCGGGTCGGCTTCTTGATCATCCAAAAACCCTTGGCCGGTCACACCGTCAATGAATTGGGAGTCGATGATGAGTGTCCCATTCAGTCGAACGGTGACTTTACGCTCTACGAGCCGCACATCGAGACCGTTCCACTTGTTCGGGCCTTTATAAGCATTGACTGCTGGTGGAATTTTTCCCCAAATTGCTCCGGTACTGCCGATCGCGGGTACAGGTTGTCCAGCCTTGTTTCGGTAGTCGGAATCCAAGAGTTGAACCTCGTACCGTCCGCGGAGATAAATTCCGCTGTTGCATTTGGACGGCAGCTTAAATTCCAGATGAAGATCGAAGTCTTCGAATTTCTGATTAGTGACGAGTGAGGGGCCCTTCTTAATTTGCTTGAGCACTCCACGGTTGAGAGACCAATTGGATTTGTCACCTCCCGGTGACGATTCCCAACGCTCTAAAGTCTGTTCTCCAAGAAGGAGGATTTCCTCTTCTGGTTTATCACTTGTTACGCGCGGTCCAGATGACTCAGTTTGAGGGTGATCCAGAGAATTTGACACGACCTTGTCGTTCGAAACATCCTTCACGTTCACTAAGTTCGGCGGTTTCTCCATTGCAGTCTGGGCAGCAGTTCTCATGGGAATGGTGACGGGAACCGGTATAGGCTTTTGCGCTGGAACTCGCGGTGGCTTTGAGTCCACAGTCGGCATCTCATGTAGTGCTGCCACTGGGCCTGCCAGGTCTTGCTGCTGAACGATAGGAGGCTGCTCAATTGTTGTGTGCAGCTTTTGCCGACTCATCAAGTTGAAGGCGAAATACGACATGCCAGCGAATGCAATACAGAGCACCGCGACGATACCGCCGAATGTCTTCACGATGCCGTAGTCTTCGCCGATCGCTCGCCCGGGCTTCGACGCTAGCACTGACCTCGCAGCACTCGGATCAACCTGCCGGCCCTTTCTTCGTTTTGCGAACAAATCAATTCGTCGATCGTATTCTCGTCGAAGGTCATTGTTCAAAAGTGTGAGTTCTGCCTCGTCGATGCACAGCAGAATCTCAGCAACTTGGTCGTCGTATCCAATTCCCCGTTTCGATTCGACAAAGGTCCTACGCTGCTCCGCGGCCGCCAGGATCACTTCGTGATCCTCTTCGTTGAGCTTGATTCCCAACACGTCGTAGTGAGAAGGAGGACGACGAGGTGTCGAAATTCCGAGCCATTTTCGGTAGCCATCAAAGTCATCATTGTGCGACATCGTTCAGACCTTCGAGATTCATCTTGTTTGGAAGGAACTATGCGAGATTTCAATTGGGACGAGTTGCGCAATGAAATTGCCTGGAGCGGCTAGCCGTCCAATTTTCCGAGGCGCCCGTTTGAATCACCAAACTGCGATTCGGACAGCCCCATGCGATCCAGTAAGGAAAGGAAAAGGTTGTTCATCGGCGTGCGAGCGGGGTAGATGATGTGCCGCCCCGTTTGAATTGTTCCGCGGCCCCGCCCTGCCAACAGAATGGGAAGAGATTCATGGCTATGCACATTTGCATCACTGATGGCTCCGCCATAAACGATCATGGAGTGATCAAGAAGCGTTTTTTCGCCCTCGCGAATGCTGTCTAGAGTCTCAAGAAAGGTGGCAAATCGACTGATGAGATATTTGTCGATCTTCTGAACCAGCGCCATCGTGTCTGGCCGATTCTTGTGATGCGAAAGGATGTGATGTCCCTCGTGGACACCGACCATCTGGTACTGACGATCGCTGGCCTCGTTCGCGAGCATGTACGTTGCCACTCGTGTCGAGTCGGTTTGAAACGCAATCGCCATCACGTCGAACAGCAAGCGAATGTGTTCGTCAATGTCAGACGGAATGCGTGAGGGCAACGCAATGTCTGGCCGCACGCGTCGGTCTTCCTGCTGCTCGGACTGGGCGATCCGAACCTCAATCTCGCGAATGCTGGTGAAATATTCATCCAGTTTCTGGCGGTCTGCCTGACCGAGCTTTGCCTGCAATTTCAGCGATTCTGATGACACGGCGTCGAGCACACTCTTTCGATAAAAATCCCGCCGTGCCTGCTCCTGACGACTTTCGAGGCCGCTTCGAAACATCCGCGCGAAGGCGTGCTTCGGATTGATTTCCTTTGCCATCGGACTGGACGCCGATCTCCAGGAAATGTTTGAGGAATAGGCACAGCTATAGCCCGAGTCACACTGCCCCGATGTTCGATTCCGTTCTGTTCCGAGTTCCAGTGAGGCGAGGGGCGTCAAGCGGCCGATGCGCTGCGCGATCACCTGATCAATGGATACCCCGGCGTGGATATTGCCATTCTTCCGGGGATGAGCACCCGTGAGAAATGCCGCGGCAGAGCGGGCGTGGTCTCCGTCTCCGTCACCTTTGGCATTCGCATTGTCTTGCATCAGCCCCGACAGGACGTTGACCTTTTTGCAAACTTTGCCCAACGGCTCGAGTGTGGGTGGGAGGTGTCTCAATGGGCCCTCCGATTGAGGAGTCCACTTTTGCATGATGGCGCCATTGGATGCGAATACGAAGCCGATCCGGAGTGGAAACGCCGTTCCGTCGACACCGTGTGCTCCCCGGGAGCTATTTAGCTCCAACCAAGGTAGCGCCAGAGACACACCCAGCCCACGTAACATCATTCGTCGCGAACAACGGAGTGCTGTCATAGTGTTCTTTCCTCGTCATGTCGTAGGCGGAACGGCTGGCTTTTGACGATCTCACGAATCAACACCGAGAATTTGAACTTGTTGGATTTGAGAGAATTCACGATCGATTCAACCGTACAGCGATCGGATGCTTTTAAACGTCGGCCCAAGGCGTAAGTCAGCATCTTGCTCGTCAATGACTTGGCGAAATCTGACGGTCGTTCTCTCAGCCGTGCGATCAGTTCCTTCGGCCCGCGAAACGTTCTGCCGCCGGGTAACGCGCCGGTCGTATCCAGGGGAACACCATGATCGCTGTTGCGCCACTGTCCAATTGCGTCAAAGCATTCCATTCCGAAACCCAAGGCGTCCATGGTCTGGTGGCACGTCGCACAGCTTGGATTCGCGCGATGAATTTCCATTTGCTGGCGCAACGACAGCGTTGATGGTCCAGAGTTCTCTTGAACGAGCTCCGGTACATTGGGGGGCGCAGGGGGCGGTGGTTGATCGAGGATCACCTCCAGAATCCATTTGCCTCGTTTGACCGGAGACGTACGCGTTGGCGACGAAGTGAGCGTGAGAATGCTTCCCTGTGTCAGAAGACCGGCTCGAGGCTGATTTGACAGGTCGACCAGCTGAAACTCGTTTCCGTCGACACCAGTCCAACCGTAGAAATTCGCGAGTCGCTCGTTGACGAAGGTGTAGGGGCCATCGAGGAAATCAAGAATGCTGCGGTCTTGCCGCAGCACGTACTCGAAGAATGCTTTCGTCTCGTGCTTAAGATCCTCTTTGATGGACGCATCGAATTGGGTGTAGGCCGGATCGGGACGACACTCATCCAGGATTCTCAGATTGAGCCACTGAACCGCAAATCCCTCGGTGAGTGAGGAAGACTTCCAGTCGTGCAGCATTCTCCCCACCTGTTCGTCGATGACCGCGTCGGTATGCAAATCACCGCGGGCCGCTCTTTCGAAAAGATCATCGTCCGGCGTGCTACCCCAGAGAAAGTAGGAGAGCCGGGTGGCAAGTTGGAAATCAGTCAATTCGTGCATGTTTTGACTGTTCACTCGTTGCTGCTCCGGCTCAGGGCGAAACAGAAATTGAGGCGATACCAAAATGCCAGTCAGCGACAGCTGCATGGCGAATTCAAAGGATTCGTTTCGCCGCAGAGCCTGTTCGCCGATCGCCACGAAGACTCGGAGTTCGTCGCCATCAACGGGGCGACGAAAGGCTTTGGGAATGAACCTTCGGATGTTTTCGCGAAGGGCATCATTCGCGCTGCGCCCCTCCATAGGTCGCGCGGTGATCAGCTGTCGAAGTGGTTCCGGAAGGGCTGGACTATCTTGAGCGGCATTAGAAATTGCCGTCGATGCAATGTTTTCAGCCGAGATCAGGTATTTTTCCATGAGCAGCGGCGAAAGCGAGAGCACATCCGCGATGTTGTCGAATCCCTCTCCCACATCGTCGGACGGGAAATCATCGGCCGGCTGAAAGTCGATTCCGAGCAGGTCGCGAATCGTGTTGTTGTATTCGAATCGATTCAGACGCCGTACGGTGACTTTCTCTGAATCGCGGGCTCCGATGCAATTCGTTCGAGACAGAATTCCTTCAACGTGCTTGATCAACTCTTGGCGTTCATCTGAGGGCAATTGCGGTGCCTCTGCTGGCGGCATCAATCCCAATGAAACCAGATTGATCATCCGCTCCCACGTGGCGCGGTCTTGAGAAACAGACTCCTCGTTCTGATAGCTTGCCACCTCAAAACCGCCCTGCGGCTTAGCACCTGCATGACAGTCGCCACAGTATTTTTCCAAGACGAGCCGTGTCGAATCTCGTCGATCGTGCACTTCGGATGAAATCGCAGGAGGATCTGTTCGTTGCTGTACTGATTTTTGTGAGTCCGGCACCTCAAGGCTCAGACGCAGGGTGACAGAAATCAAAATGCCGAATACTGCCGAGAAAGCCCCAAGCAAGAACCACCTATGACTGAAGATCTTCGAGAATGTCGGCCACGTTTGGCCAACGCACCTTGAAGCTGGATCCGCAGATTCCGGACTGAGGACCGGCTTTCGCCGTCTTCGGGGCTTAGGCGCTGGAGGAATCCATTTCGTGATCTCGAAGCCGGTAACTAAACCGTCCTTACCGGCATTTCGAGATTGACGCCCGACAACGAAAGTCTTTCCGCAAGATTCAATCGGGCAACGGCCCTGTCGCCCGATAAAGTGCGCCCCAACTTGGAATTCGAATCCACAGTGATCACAGACCATCAAGATCTGTTCTGGCGGCCCGGCATCCAAGTCTTGAAACGCGCAATCGGGCTCCTTACCAAACTGGGAAGAGATCCCGAAGAGGCCGCTGAGGGATTGCGCAGGACGCTTTCGTGGATCTGAGAGTCGCCAAACGAGGTCGGTTGGTGACAGCCGCTTCGTGTCGGCCAAGAGTTTGAGCTGACGCCACGAGACTGGGCTGAATGTTTTCCCGTCAATTTCGTAGAGCCACTCGGAAGCGTCCATCGAAATGTTTCCCGCAAGGCGAAAGAAAAAGAGCGCCGACCAAGCCCGCTCATCGAACCCCGCCAAGGGCCAACAGAACAGTACCTGACCGACGCCCCTTGCGGGGCGCGGCACAAGCACTGCTTCTGTTGAATACAAGAGCCGAAGCTCAGGTTGGCGGTTTCGATGAAGCAGAGACGCACACGCGTCATTCAAAATGTGACAAGGACACGCATTTTGCGTCCTTGGTTATCTGTCAAATCGATCTCCAATTAGATGATGTTTTCCGGGCCAATCTGGCTCGGTACCTCTCATGCTAACTCAGGAACTTCTCTGACACCACAGATGCATGTCCACGAAACATCCGCTTGCCTCCAATTTTGAAGTCGCAACAAGGAGTCCCAACAACACTGAAACGGCGGTTCGGTGTGTTCGATGAGCTTATTGAAACTGCGCGGGGGACTTCGTGGCTATCACTATGCGCCCCTCCAATAACTAAACTTCTGCTCGAAACGCGTCATAACTATATGAGGGCGTTGTAGCTACGCCGCGTCACATCCAATCACATTTCATCTTGAGGAGATCCGTCAATGTCCCATCTGATTACGATTCAAACCCAAGTCCGCGATTCTGTTGCGATCGCCTCAGCCTGTTCGCGTCTGAGACTGCCACCTCCGGCCCACCGGACCGTGAAGCTTTTTGCATCCGCAGAGACTGGCTGGGCGGTGGAATTGCCAGAGTGGCGATATCCGATCGTCTGCCAGACCGATTCAGGGGAGCTCAAGTACGACAACTTTGGCAGTCGCTGGGGCGATCAAAGCCACCTCGATCGGTTCGTGCAGGCCTACGCCGTGGAAATGGTCAAGTTGCAGGCGCGGCGCCAGGGACAGACCGCGATCGAACAGCCCATGGCAGACGGATCGATTCGAGTGCAAATCGCGGTTGCGGGCTAATTTCCAATATTCATTCAAACATACCTTTTCGAAGGAGGTCGCATGCCTCGGCAGATAGAGATTCTGATCACTCCGACCGGTGAAACACAAATTGTCACGCGGGGCTTTCAGGGCTCCGCGTGTCTCGAAGCGACAAAGGCACTGGAACAAGTCCTTGGGAGAAAGCTCGTCGAGACGCTGACGCCGGATTTTTATCAGGTGCGTGCTGAGGATACCCACATCATGGAACGCCCCGACATGTCTCGCTGATCCGTCGATCAATCGCGTCGTGCGATTCCCACCCCTCTGCGGATCGCGACTGATGTGCGATCCGCTGCCGTTGTCTCAGCGAATTTTCAGATTTAAAGAGTCTTTCTACGCGGGTCAGTCTGCTCTACGAAGCCTGGCCACAGGCCATCGAGCCACTCTATTTCCACCTCTGCCTGGCGCCTGGACACCCCTGGCTTCGCCTTGTCGGTAGAAGCCACTCAGTGTGATTAGTTCAGGACAGCCCGATTGGTGGAGCAGCCTCATCGCAGGAGATCGGACGGGCAACTCGTTGTCCTCACGTCTCAGCTCACACGTCACACAACTACAAAAGGAACTAACAAATGCCCTTGATTGAAACATTAGTTGAATATCTCCGTGCCGCATTCAGCGGCATTTATCTCGAAACATTTGAGCCTGACGAAGCGCTGAGGGAGATCCATGAGCTTTGCCTACGCGAAAATTGGCAACTGGCCACTTGGGACATTGACCGCGGATTAGCGCTGTCAGAGCAAGGAACAATCGCCCCTGGTACGACGGATCCCCTCGCTGCCATCCGCAGCCTGCCCGCCATGGCAACCCCTGGCGGTACGGCCATACTCGTCCTGAAGAACTTTCACAGATTTCTCAACAGCGCTGAGATCGTACAAGCCCTTCAGAATCAACTAAACGCTGGCAAATCAACCCGCGCGTTTGTGCTGATCCTTGCCCCGACGATTCAACTCCCTGCCGAACTCGAACGCCAATTCGTCATCTTGCACCACGATCTCCCGAGCCGTGGCCAGTTGCGCGTCATCGCTCGTGAACTCGTGAGCGATGAGCCAACAGCAATTCAAGACGCCGACGATGATCGAGCGTTGCTCGACGCAGCTGTAGGGTTGACGCGGCACGAGGCCGAAGCTGCGTACGCGTTGTCACTGGCGCGATACGGAGAACTACGACCCGATGCGGTCTGGGAAATCAAAGCCCAATCGCTCAAGAAGCAGAATTTGCTGTCCCTGTCACGCGGAGGCGAAACGTTTGCGCAGTTGGGTGGCATGGAATCGCTCAAGGACTTTTGTCGACGAGCACTTCGCACAAAGAGCAAGCATCAGGCACGTGGAGCGCTCTTACTGTCGCCCCCGGGTTGTGGCAAATCAAGTTTCTGCCGGGCACTGGGACATGAAGTGGGACGCCCGGTCCTGTCACTCGATCTGGGAAAAGTGATGGGGTCACTCGTCGGCGAAAGTGAGCGAAATATCCGGCAAGCGCTCCAGATCGCGGAAGCGATGGCTCCCAGCATCCTGTTTGTAGATGAGATCGAAAAGGGATTGTCGGGCGTCAACGCCAGCGGCGATTCGGGAGTTTCAACACGACTCTTCGGAAACCTCCTGACGTGGTTGTCCGACCATGTGTCCGACGTCTTCTTCATCGCGACCGCCAACGACATTCGCCGAATGCCTCCCGAGTTCACGCGTGCCGAGCGTCTGGATGGCGTGTTCTTTGTTGATTTGCCAACCGCCGAACAACGGCAAGCGATTTGGTCCCTCTATCGCGATGTTTACCAAATCCCCGCGGATGACATTACTCCAACCGACCACGATTGGACGGGCGCCGAAATAAAAAGTTGCTGCCGTCTTTCCGCACTCCTCGGCATCCCGCTCTCGGCAGCCGCTCAGAATGTGGTGCCGGTGTCGATTACCTCTGCCGAATCGATCGATCAACTTCGAATCTGGGCCAGCGGCCGCTGCCTCTCCGCCGATCAGTCGGCGATTTATCAGAGAACGACTTCAAGCTCGAAACGCAGGAAAGTCTCCACGACACCCTCCACGAACTGACCGTAACCGCCTGCTGACACTGCCAATGTTTAACGCCCCTTAATCACCTCAAATCTCACTGAGACGATGTTGCACCAACCTCCTCCAAAAGGAACACCGTGTCTACCATTACAGAACGTTTTCCCATGGCGAACGAAGCGATGCCGCCTGCTGCCGATCGACTGCGGGCGAATATGGCCGCGACGAAGATCTCGTTTAATTGGTATGGGGTGCGCAAAACGCTCTCCGACGCCCAGAAGGAACGTGCCGCCGATTCATTTACGGCGGAAGCGACGTTCTTGTCCGCGGCGAAAAAGCTCTTGGATACTCGGCATGCCGCTTATCAAGCCGTCACCACAGTCCGCGGTCAAATCCTCCAATACTGGCGATCATTGACGTTGCCGTATCCTGAATCGGGCGTGCGGCTGATTCGCCAGGATGATATCGCGGATTTCGATAGTCAGTTGCAGCGTTTTCAGAGGGAGCTGCAAAATGCAGTCGAACAACTCGACTGGAAGTTTTCAGAACTGAAATCCTCTGCCCGACAGCGGTTGGGAGATCTCTACAACAGCAACGACTACCCAGTCTCATTGCGAGATGAGTTTGGTTTCAACTGGGAATATCCTTCGATCGATGTCCCGGATTACCTCCGGCAGCTCAATCCCAGACTTTACGAGCAGGAATGCCAGCGCATTCAAAGCCGGTTCAATGAAGCTGTTGAGCTCGCAGAACAAGCGTTTCTGGATGAACTCGGCAAACTGGTTGGTCATCTCACCGAACGCCTTGCCGGCGCCGACGATGGCAAACCCAAGATCTTTCGCGACTCGGCCGTTGAGAACCTGACCGATTTCTTTCACCGGTTCCGACACCTGAATGTTCGGTCCAATGCGCAGCTGGATGAGCTTGTGGCGCAGACTCAACAAATCATCCAGGGAGTGAGGCCGCAGCAATTGAGAGAGGACGTTTCCCTGCGTCAGCAGATCGGTCGGCAGATGGCAAACGTCCAGGCGTCCCTCGACGGCCTGCTCGTCGACCGGCCGAGACGCTCGATTATTCGCCCCACCCGTCTCGAGGAGCCTGCATGAATCTCGTCATTCACCCATCAGGAGAAGTTACGACAATTTATTCCGAGGTCCTGGACCTCGCTGAACTCGGACGACGTCAGATCGCGCGAGCGAGCTATGTCGAACCCGATCGCATCGGAAACTGGTGGGCGGAAATCATTGATGGACCACGGCTTGGTCCATTTAACCTGAGGAGTCAGGCCCTGGAGGCCGAGGTCAAATGGTTGCTCAAGCATCGGCTCGGCATCGCAGATCCCGAATGAATCCACCATTCCACCACTCATGATTGAGCCATGTTGCCCCGCATTCGCGGGGCTTTTTTGTTTTTACCCCCCCCCAATCGCAAAGGACATCACATGACCGTCGAACAATTAAACGCGGCCGTCGCACGAGCAACCGGAGAGGACATTGACCTGATCGCAGGACGCGGCTTTAGCCTGATCGATGAATGCCCATCAACATCAGACGAAGAATGGGAGGCACTCGCACTCGATTGGGATCGACTCGACGCCGAGCGATGCGGGAACGATCTGTTCATGCACGTTTGAGTGTTCACTTCGAGACTGACAGATTCGTGATCTGGTGCACGTTTACTTTCATTCACGCCAAGGAGCTCGACTTGAAAAACATATCGTATTGGTTCTGGATTGCCGTAGTCGCGTGGTTCTGTTTGTTTTGCTTTTGGGGAGGGTGTCCGTCTGCGAATTCACGAGATCCTTCCAAGCTACTTGGTGTCTGGCGTTCTGCCGGACAAGGGATGGACGTCATTTGGACATTCGAGCCGAATGGATCATTCCGTTATCAAACGGAAGTCCAGAACAGCTGGATGAACCTGTTTGTGGGGAAGGTCGATGTCTCTGGCCAATGGGCGATGGAGCAAAATATCCTGACGATCGAGTTCTCCGAGACCCCACTGAGTGCCACGCTCGCGGGAGGAACCTGGAAAGGGACAACGTCGTCGGTTCACATCCATCGCTTAAATGACTCCGAACTGACATTTTACGATTCCGATCTGAAGTTCCGCCGTAGTCTAGCGCCCGTCAAATAGCGCTGTGACAGCGAGCGGTTAAGTCTGCTGATATTCACGTGTAAGGCTGCCAGACCCGTTGTTTGGCAGCCTTTTGGTTTTGGTTCATTTCTGGGAGACCGTTATGAAAATCAACATCGCGAAGTATTGGCGACAGGCGTTACGAAGAAGTTCGACTGTCCGGTACCTCGTCAGAGCTTTCGATCGCTTTCGCACCTTTCCCATCCGCCTCGCATCCACCGTGTATTTCGCGTCCGTCGGGCTGGTCTGCTCGCTGCTTGCTGGCTGCAGTACAGAATCACTGAATCCCACTCGGACATCGCCTGGCAGTGCCGATGCACCGGAACATTCCTCTTCGCAGTCGTCACCCAATCCCGATCCTCCCTCACGCGCGGGGCGGCGAATCAAGTTCGAAAGCTTCGACGTCAAGTATCGCGGCACCACCCAAATCCTGGCGGACGAAAAAGTTGTCCATCAAAGGCAGCCCTATGAATGAACTCATCAAACTCTACGAGAAACTGTTCTTGCACGGCATCATTTCAGTACTGTTGGCCATGCTTGCGGCGGGTTACGGATTCTGGATTGGCCGGCATCGGTTGGCAATAAATGCCCCACCCACCGTGTCTTCGATCAAGCCCACTGTCATCCAACTGGAACGCCTGGGGCAACTGACGACGGCCCGAATTCACATTATGGATGTGCTCAGCGCGAATGGCGAAGGGTACCGCGGATCGTGGCTTGTCAGTGGTGACGCACTTCTGGCCTGTGATGCCTCAAAGGCGTGCATCGAGAACGTAAATGAGGTGCGACGCACCGCGACGATTCGGCTCCCTGTTCCACAAGTCATTTCGGCGCGAGTGAACCATGACCTCACCAAGACCTGGAACGTCGAACGAACGACATGGCTCCCGTGGAAATGGGGCGATCAAAGCGTACTACGAGATGCGGCGATGTATCACGCCGAGAAGCTCATCGAAAGCGCGGCAAGCTCGGAGCATCACCTCACGTCCGCACAACGGCAAGCCGAAGCGATGATTCAACAGCTATACGAATTCCTGGAATGGAATGTCGAAGTTCAGTGGGACGGCCCGCTGGAACAAACGAACCTGATGGTGACTGAGCGAGTTTCGTCAGAGGATAAGTGAGCGCGCCTGATGCATCCACACGATAGAATTGCTGACGACGCTTCATGCCCGTCAGCTACTCTGTGGTCGCGGTGATTCAATTTCCTCGCACTCGGAAAAATTTCACGTCATGCAATTTTTGATTGATTCCATCGCGGGCTTTTGTAAAATAACCGCCGAGTGAGCTCTGGCAGATAACCCCAGGCTCCAGTGCATTGAGCTCCATGGTGTGTCTTATGATCCATCATGTTTTGGTCGGATAGCCGCCGACGTGTCCTCGTCAGCTGATGTCTACTGCTTCGCGATCATTTGAATCGCGCTATCTGCTTCGCGAGGGATGTTTCCACTCGCAGATACCAACCAGCAACGGCCGCTCGAACCGTTGCCATCTCGCTTGATTGGTTATGCAGAGCAGGAATTCTGATGCCCTTGCATCGCGCAATGATCGCCTGTGTGGCGATGGGGTGGGTTGGAAACTCGACGACGTTGATTAGTATCGCGTACGGACGCGATACCGTCGACCTCGGTGAAGCCCAAACTGGTGGCACGCCGATGATTTCAACGAGTGATCAACGGTCTGCGGTTTCTCATCTGCCCTGTATTCCACTCACTATCACCCCTATTGCCGGCGTGGCACATGCGCGATTCACGTCCGTCCGTTGGGGCCGCACTCGTGACGATGTGAAAGATGGTCGAGTGTCTAAGCGACACGCGTGCAAGGTCCAGCAGAACATCAGCTGTAGGCATCTCCTCTGGCTTAGAATGGAACAGAAAAGAGACTTTCGTTTCCCGCTCTTGGTCAGGACGTCAAGCGTATCCGCAGGGTCGAATCGCTCCGGTCGTCGACAGGCGGCCGGAGAAGGATATGCCAAGACAACCATGGAATCATCGAATTCGCAGAATCAGCCACAACGTGAAAATGAGACTTCCAAAGCTCCTACATCGCGTCGAATGACGCGTGGTGTACTAGGGGGACGACATGAGTTCGTCTCTCAAAATGGTCATCGCGTTCAGATCAGTTTAAGAGATGGCAAATATCTGGCCCGAGGCCGATGGCAAGGTGGGCAATTCGGTAAAACTCTGGGCTCAGACGAAACGAGCGCACAACATGCGATCAACCGTTTGCTCATCGAAATGGATGACGGCACGTATGTCACGCCGAGCCAAACACGCCAACAGCGATTTTCGATTCAACCTCCGCCCAAACATTCCGTGCGAAGTCTTGCGAATGCATTCCTGACAGACAAACGGAAGGTGAATGGACAAAAAACCGCACAAGCCTATGGCAGCCGACTCGAGCATGTCATTCGCTTCGCCGAGATTCCGAAATCTCAAAAGACGTGGCCTTTGGCCGCCGCGGTTAACCGGCAATTTGCCGTCGAGCTGAAGAACTCCTTGTTCACGGAGGAAGTGACGCGAAACGGAAAAGCGGACGGCCTGTGTAAGCGGATGTCGCCCAAAATGGTGAAGCTCTGTTTGGAGGCCGCGCGAACGATGTTTAACTGGGCGGCGCGCACGGACGTGCGACAGTTGCCTCAAGGCTTTGCGAATCCGTTTTCGAACGAGATCGTGGGGGCGAAGCAGGCAAAGGATCCGCTGCGTAAGAATCCCGTCCCTGTCCAAGATCGGATTCGGATGGTCGAACACATGGACGCTTGGCAACTCTGCAATTTGGCGACGCAGATCGTTCTACCGTTGCGGTTCGAAGATCTCGCCGGCGCTAAGATTTCGGACTTCGATTTTGGCAAGAGGCATTGGACGCTCGGTACACGCGTCGGAGGGAGTGACTTCAACAAGGGTCATGTGAACTTCGTACTGCCGCTGCCTCCCGTACTTTGTGAGATTCTTCAGCATTGCGTGGGAGGGCGATCTGACGGCCCGATGTTTCTCTCACGGCGACATCTGAAAAAAGCCCGACAGGAGGGGGCGAAATTTGATTCGCCTGAAGAATTCGAGATGCTTTGTGAGGCCGCGATTCATCGGAGCCCCAAGGAGAATGCTGCGACCGAACAAGATCGCAAAGAAATCATCCGATCGCTCCTTCATGAATGCGGTGCGGTCTCAGTGGATGCCATCGCAAGTGAAATCCGCAAGGTCTACAATTTGGTCGGCATCCCGGCATCGACACGACCTTACCAACTGAAAGAGGCGACGACGACCGATATGAACAACGCGGGTCTGCGTCATCTGGAACATCGCTACCTGACGGGCCATTCGGTGAACGATATTTTGAATGAGTACACCAGCCTCGACCCGCACTCAGAAATGGACAAGTACTTTCGGAGTATTGAGCCGTTGCTGAATGCGATTCGCATCCGAGGCTCCGAGTTGGGAATCATCCGTGGAAAATTTTCCGCTTGATGTGAAATGTTGCCATGCGTAGTATTCGGACGTCGATAATCAGATTGGATTTCACACGAGTTTGGCTGGTGCACGAGTGGTGCATATCTGGTGCATACGAGTGTTTTCAGGTAGACGACGGGTAATCTGACGATCGACATGAGTTTTGAGTTTTTGGCTTATTTTCATGGGTTTAGCATCAGGATCGTGCGACGATCGTCAAAGGTGCTGGCATCAGAATAACGGATTTGGAGAGTCCCACCCTCTCCGCTGAGGCTACGCTGCAGTAGAACAGAGTAAGTAGAGAGTAGAAAAAGCAGTTTGGCTGTGAAGTCTCGCGACCTACGGCGGTCTACTTTCTACTCACCACGCTCTTCGCGTGAGAATCGCGAATTCACTCCAAGACGCCGTGGAAAAAAGTTCCAGTCTGTCTTGTAGATCAGAATTTACCGATCCCCTGGGCTGAAACTACGCTGCACGGCCCAGCAGTCCTCTTCTGTCAAACGATAAATGTAAATCGAGTACCCCGCGGTCGCGACCGGCTCGAATTGTTGAAAATATGTGTAGGCGTTTTCTGGAGAGCGCCAAGGAAGGCCTCGCAACAGCGTTGTGCTGACTGCGTACCATCCCGGCCCCAGCTTATTCCCCACTGGGGCCGGGAGCGGACTGCCAAGGCCCGAAGCTGTGTCCGAATCCACGGGCGCACGCAACGCATCGCGGGTCGCCGGAAGGGTCCAATCAATTCCGGCATACTTGGGATCAAAGTATGCGTAACACGCGAGCTTCAACGGTCGCGCCTCTGGATGCTCGTCGAGCCAATGCTTGAGGTACAACAGGTCCTGTCCCCAATCATGTGCGCTATATACCATGTGGGATGGTCCTGCATGCGGCCCACCGACGATTTCATTGAAATAGGAGAGGCTGTGCGGGTACGTCCAGAGGCTACTCGAAACAAACAAGGTGAGTGATGTCACTGCGATGCCGGAATAGACGCGACCTTTTCGAAATGCCGCCGGGACTGCTCGACTGATCCAGATGAACACGAACGGTAGCATCGGCAATACATAGCGAAAATGGATCGTGAACGCATTTTGCCAGCTCACAAGGCCCAGTAGCGTGATTGCGGGCGAGAGGAGTACAAACGAGTCGCGTGCGCGTGATTTTCCTCGTTGATCGCGCGGCAACAGAAGTGCCAGCGCGAACAGCCCCCAGAACCCGACAGGCATCTTGACGACCAAAGCGTACAGATAGAAGTACCACCACCCGTGCTCGCGAATCTCGCCACGCAAGTACGACGGCCACGGAAAATGCTCCAGATCCCTCTTTTGTTCATCGACACCACGTACATAATTGCTCGGTAGCGGCACAGGCAGCTTGCCGAGCCAGGAGCCCGCGAAGCGGTTTGACGTGGCCACGGTGCTGTCGGGGCCCTTCAACGCGCGACTCACGAAGGTGAATGTGCCAAGTCTCCGGCCGGTTCCCTCAAAACCGTAGCCCAAGTTCAGCAAGTAGAGCGCGACTAGGAGCATTGTTACGAGTTGCATCGCCTGGCTCATCCAAGAGCGACGCTGGCGACTTCGCTCGGCGAGCGTGAAACGCTCTTGCCTTTGCGACGCGGCTGAAGCGGAACTCTGGTCCGTGGCTGCGATTTGCAGCGGACTTCGCTCGCTTTCGCTTCGGGGAAGGATCGGGTCTGCGGCGCTCTCACGACGGGCTGCGCCCGCAAAGGGGGGCGAATCGAGATTGCTGTTGGCAGGCTGCGCTTGCCTCAGATCCCTCGCGATCAGACGCCATACCAGCCACAGCGCCGGCCAGAGCGGGATTAGGATCAGCCAGGAGCTTTTCGTCAGTTCGGCCAATCCCAGCACTGCTCCGGCGGCGAGGGCGAAGCTCCAGTTTGGCTCGCGAAGCCAGCGCCAGAACAGATACCCGGCCGCCACCCCCAGGGCCGCTGCCGCGCAGTCGGGCGTGATCATCTGGCCATACGCCAGGATCTCCGGACAGAAGCAATATAGCACCAGCGCTGTCAAACCTGCGAACTCGCTGCCAAGTCCGTCGCACTGATTGCCGATCCGTCCCGCCGAGCAGCCCGCACCGTGTAGTTCACGTGCCCAGCACCAGCACACGTAGCCCCCCAGAAGAGAAATCGGGATGGTCGCCCAGCGGGCCAAAGTGAGCAACCAGAACCCTCGCTTCCCGTTTGAGGCGATGAAATCCTCGCCAATCTCGAATTCTGGTCGTCCGCCGGGCACGTCAAGAGAGCTTTCTGAATCCATTTTTGAGCCGACTGCCAGGACTGGCATCGCCGCAATCACGCGCACGAGTGGTGGATTGACGCGATAGAGCTCAAAACGCCCAAATTTCCAATGGCTGATCCCCGCCGGTAGATGCGCGAGTTCGCAGAAACCGGGACTGTGCTGCCAAGCCCCCCACGCGAGCAGTGCCGCATGCGTTGCCAGCAATCCCGCAATCAATCCGAATCGCCAGTGAGTGACCCTAATCCTCGCTCCACCCTCCGGCGTGCGAACCGGCTGTTTGGGGGATTGGAAAACGCGGACTGCCATCCAAATAAGCCTCCTTGCGGACTTCCTTTTTCAGAGGTGCCGAGAGCCGTTCAGTTCATCTCGTGAATATGCATGCGGTCGTCAGTTTCTGGTAAACTATACGCCGCAATATTGAAACTCACCCAGGCGTCGTCTTCTCCCGATACATTCTGAGAGCATGAAGCAGATGAAACCATACTTCGGGCGGCAGTGGATCCGCGCTGCGCTGCTGCACGACGTCGGTCAACGCGCGAACCGTCCGCGTGACCCATTCTGAGCCCAATTCGGCAGGATTGAGCCACAACACTAACCATTCTAAAGAGTGGCCAGTGAAGTGGAGCTGATCAATCACGTCACTGTGCGTCTCATCGCCCACGAAAGTACCGTCCGGGGCCTGGCTGCGTCTGAGTCTGGCCACTTCGGCGTCTAACATCTCGTGCGCTTTCGTCTGAGAATCCTTCATTGTCAAATCACCCGTTGCGCGGGTCAGCGAAAAGGCAATTGCAAATAAGCTATGGGTTCCCCAACAAGATGACTTCCGGCGGACGTCTATGGGTATTTCCAATTCATGTTGTATGAGTTTCTGCAGCGACAATTCCTCTCCATACTGATTCCGCCAGATCTCGCACGGTTCGATATACGCCGCTGCCGCAATGAGCCCGTATGCAGAATCTTCACCACGATCAAGTTCCCACTTCATTGGGTCTACAAGGTCACGTACTCGATATCTCTGACCATCGACGAACAGTTCCTGGTCGACGGTTACGCCTATTTCCGCAAAGTAAGCCAAAAACTGAAATCGATGCTGCTCGATCGTTGCGCGTCGCGGGCTCCGACGAACGCGGATTCCGTCTGGCGAGTGTTCAAACACGGATCGCCCGTTTTCTTCGAACAAGTACGCAGCGATCGTGATCCTACGATGTGAGTCTACAGTCACCTCGTAGTCCATGCCGTAGGCAAGCGCGGCATGAATCAGCTCCCAAGGGGTGCTGATGTGGGTGGTCAGCATAGACCTTTCGCGGGCAACGCGAAGTGCACAATCAACGTCGGAAGCTGTCGATGCCACGGTAAGCCGCTGTTCGCTACCTCCTCCCCAAACGGGGGTGGCCGTGCGAACTTCGCAACCGCACGATAGGAATGCAGTGGCCGCGATGACGCTCAATGTCATGCGCAATTTCCAATCCTTTTCCTTCAGGAATTCCGGAATTCCAATCCGCAGTCGGTTCGACATCGTTATCGACCAGTCGAACCAATCCGAATCGGGATTTCGAGCTGATCGTTTGAACTGCCGGATACGGACACGAGGAGTCTGCGAGCATCATCTTCTTTAGGCTGGCCCACAACGCGCAGGACCAATTCGTACCATTTTTCTCCCAGGCCTTTCGGACATCTAGGATCAGGTCGGATCGAGTGCATCAGGAATGCGGGGCATTCCGCAACTTGTGGTTCAGCATCAGCGCCCTTGACGACGAGTGTCAATTGAAGCTGACGCCCTTCGACTGAGGTACCGTCGGGTGCCGTTAACACTGCAGAAGCCGGCAGACACCGCAGGACTCCGCGAACGGCAATATGCACCGGAAGTATCAACGTGGTTGTGTCACCGGCTTGCTCGATGACGAACCGTACCTCGCCCTCGATGTGTCGATGGGCTTTCGATGTATTGCAGGTAATCAAATATGGCAGTTCGCCGGCAACGGCAATTTGATTCGCCGACGCAGCATGGTGGTTGTAAATAGCGGCTTTGGACTCTGCTTTTTCGACAGTTATCTCAGGAGTGCTGACTTCTATCGCGCGAACAACCGGCAGTTGACTGCGATCACCTGCGGCATAGACGACGGCGACACGCGAGGAGAATGCATCAGATGGATCGACTTCTCTGTTCACAACCGCCGGGGATAATTTGGGTGGGTGCTCTCCAAACCATGTGACGATGAGATGGTGAGGACTATCGGGTGAATTGGATGTAACTGTAACGCTTGCGCTGCTTGGTCCAGGCGACGTGACGTTGACAGCAATAATCACATCTGCCGAGGTTGAGGGCAGTATCTTTTGGGTTCGTCACCAGTTTCTGTGGGTGAGTAAGGATCGTTTGAAGATGAGCTGCGCTCAGGTTCGGCAAAAGGGTGTCGCCCCTTCCGCCATCGCCTTCGATCGCCACTGCAGGTGTGAGGGCGATGCGAAGGCGATGGCGGAAGGGGCTGAGCGAATCCTTTGATAGAAGGAATGCATCCTGTGATCCAGCGGTTACGATTTGAGTTACCACACTTAAAACGTCACCGGGACACACAGGATGCAATTGAAAACGATCCTCAACCACGTCGAGAAACACAAGTCATTTGTCTATGGAACCATCGCATTTTGCGGGAAAGGAGACGATTTGGCGATCGAGGTCAGTATTCAGAGCCGCCGAAACAGTCGCCCGATCTGCTCAGGTTGTGGTCGTCCAGGTCCACAATACGATCGCTTGAAGCCCCGTCGATTCGAGTTTGTTCCTTTGT